>RFSW01000039.1 GCA_009923755.1 Betaproteobacteria bacterium
TAAGCCGAGTGCGGGTCGAGCCCCTGTAGCATGCCGTTGATCGCTTCATTGATCAGCTTCTTGTCGTCCACAGGCTCGACATAGTCACTCTTGATGCGGCCGAACACCTCGGTGAAAGCGCGCAACTCGTCGATCGGCAGCGGGGCGGCCGGGGCTTTGTTGGCCTCCGCCGAGAAATTGAGGCTGAGCGCGATGCCAACCATGGCGCCGAGGGCCAGCAGCCCCAATTGGGAGATGCGATCACGCATTGTCTTGAGTCTCCGGTGAGATGTCCGGCCAGGCCGGTGCGGTCATTGTAAGGCAGGGCTTTGAGGGGTACTTGCGAAGAAGGTTGCAGTGCGCGGCACCGGCTGCAGGCTCGCGCCACAGCGCGGGGGTCAGCGACCGACCCAGGCCAAGGGGTCGAGCGGGGTGCCGGCGCGGCGTAACTCAAAGTACAAGGCTGTGCCTTCGCCGCCGCCAGAGCTACCGACCTTGGCGACCGCGTCGCCCGACACCACCGTCTCGCCGGGCTGCTTGAGCAGGCTCTCGTTGTAGCCATACAGGCTCATGTAGCCGTCACCGTGGTCGATGATGAGCAGATTGCCGAAACCCCGCAGCCAGTCAGCGTAGGCGACCCGGCCGGGGGCCACCGCCAGCACGGGCGCGCCTTGGTCGGCACGGATCAGCAGGCCCTTCCAGGCCAGTCCAGTGTCGGCGCGCGGGCTGCCGAAGCGGTTCATCACGTCGCCTCGCACCGGCAGGCGCAGCCGCCCCTTGAGCGCCGCGAAGTCGCCTTGGAAGCCGCGCTCTGGCACCGTTTCGTTGGCGATCGGCGCCGGTCCTTGGGGTGCGCCGGCGCCTGGCGGCTTTGGCTTGGCCGGCTTCGGCGCCGGCGGCTTGAGCGCAGCGAGGCGCTCGATAAGTTGCGTAAGGCGGGTCTCGTCGCGCTTGAGCGTCTCGATCTGCTTGCGTCGCGCCTCGATGTCCTTGCCCAGCCGCGCCAGACTTTGCGCATGCTGTGTCTTTTGCTTCTCCAGTTTGCGCGCTTGCGCCTGCTCTTCGGTCTGCACCGCCAGCAGCTCCGCGCGCCGCTCGTCGATCTCGGCGCGCAGGTCGGCGAGCCGCTGCAGCTCGTCCTCAAGCCGGTCGATCTCGTGGCGACGTGCGCTGAGGATGCGGCGGTAGGCCACCAGGTCGCGCTGCAGGTCGGCCGGGTCGCTGCCCTTGAGCATCAGCTGCAGTGCATCTTCGTCACCGCGCAGGTACTGGCGCCGCAACAGGGCGGCAATGCGCTCGCGCTGTGCGTCGATGCGCGTCTGGGTGGTTCCCGACTCCTCGGTCAGCGCGTCGACCTGACGGTTGATGCGGCGGCGCTCGCCATCCAGCTGATGCAGTCGACGCTGGGTGGCGGAGATCGCCTGCTCCGATTCGCGCAGCGCGTCGGTGACCTCGGCGCGGGAGCCTTCGGCCTTTTCCAGCGACTGCTGCAGCGACTGGATCTGCTTGCGCACCGCCGCCAGGTCCTCCTTGGATGCGGCTGCCTTGCCTGGTGCATCGGCTGCTTGCAGTGCACTCGCGGTAAACGCGAGGGCCAGGAGCACCGCCGGCAGATAGGCCACTCCTTGGCCGTTCGCCAGCCCCGGGCGGCGCTCTCGGCTTGCCGGCCTCATGGTTGCGGCCATGGCGCTAGCGGCTGCTCCACGGCACTGCCGTCTCGAAGTCAACCAGCGCGCGGCCGGTCATTTCTGCCGGTTGTGGCAGGCCCATCATCGCCAGCAGGGTCGGTGCGATGTCGGCGAGCTTGCCGCCCTCGAGCATGCGTGCCGGCCGGCCGGTGTAGACCAGCGGCACCGGGTTGAGCGTGTGCGCGGTATGCGGCTGGCCGGAGGTGTCGTCGAACATGTCCTCGGCATTGCCATGGTCGGCGGTGAGCAGCACCTCGCCGCCGCAGGCGAGCATGGTGGGGATGACCCGCGCCAGGCAGGCGTCGAGCGTCTCGATGGCGCGCACCGCGGCGTCGAGGTTGCCGGTGTGGCCGACCATGTCGCCATTGGCGTAATTGCAGACCAGCAGCTGGTAGCGCCTTGATTCGATGGCGTCGATCAGGGCGTCGGTGACGGCCGGCGCGCTCATCTCCGGCTGCAAGTCGTAGGTGTCGACCTGCGGGCTCGGTACCAGTTGGCGCACCTCGTTGGCGAACGGTTGCTCGTTGCCGCCATTAAAGAAATAGGTTACGTGCGCGTACTTCTCGGTCTCGGCGATACGGAACTGTGAGAGGCCCAGGCGTGAGATGTACTCGCCGAGGCCGTTGCACAGCGTCTGCGGTGGGTAAGCCACTGGCAAGTCGAGCGACTCGTCGTAGCGCGTCATGCAGACGAACTGGCCAAGCGCGGGCTGCCCCGGCCGCTCGAACTCGGCAAAGTCCCCGGTGGCCAGCACCCGGGTGAGTTCGCGGGCTCGGTCGGAGCGGAAGTTGAGGAACACCACCACGTCGCCGTCCTGCATCGCCACCGGCTGCGTGCCAGGCGGCACGATCAGCGTCGGCTGCACAAACTCGTCGGTCTCGCCGCGGGCGTAAGCCGCATCCAGCGCCTCGCCGGCGGTGGCGGCGCTGAATTCGCCCTCGCCGCGAACCAGCAGGCGCCAGGCGCGCTCGACGCGCTTCCAGCGGCGGTCACGGTCCATGGCGTAGTAGCGGCCGATCAGTGAGGCCACCCGGCCACGGCCGATCTGACGGCAGAACGCCTCGAGCCGGTCGAGGTAGAGGTGGGCGCTTTGCGGCGGTGTGTCGCGACCATCGGCGATGGCATGGATATAGAGCCGGTCGATGCCGCGGGCGGCCGCCATGCGCAGCATCGCCCGCAGATGGTGCTCGCTGGCGTGCACGCCGCCGTCCGACACCAGCGCCAGCAGGTGCAGCGCCTTACCGCTGTCGGCCGCGCGGTCCACCGCGGCAGCCAGCACCGGGTTGCGGTCGAAGCCACCGGTGGCGATCTCGTGGTCGATGCGCGTCACATCCTGATAGACGATGCGGCCGGCACCGATGTTCATGTGCCCGACCTCGCTGTTGCCCATCTGCCCGACCGGCAGCCCGACGTGGCCTTCGGAGGCGTCGATGCGGGTGTGCGGCCAGGTGCCGAACAGTCGGTCAAGGAAGGGCGTGCGCGCGAGTGCAACGGCATTGTGGTCGCGCGCTGCGCGGCAGCCAAAGCCGTCGAGGATAAGGAGCAGGGCCGGGGTGACGCTGCCGCGGGGGATGGCGGGCCTTTCCGGTATCATCGGTCGCGTCGGTGGCAGCTCATCGTTGGCAGCGCCTAGGGTCACGGCGCATCGGGCTGTGGCTCACCTCTGTTGCGGCCCGGGGTGCGGCGATCCATCGTCGGCTGGCGTGTGCAAATCACCTGCCGATGGTACCACCAGCACTGCCGCGCCCGCCCCTTACAGGATTCATATGGATTTTCTGACCGAGAATTGGATGCTGGTCGGCATCGCGCTGCTCGCGGGCGGCGCGTTGCTGTGGGACCTTGTAGGAGAACGCCTTGCAGGTCTGTCACGGCTGACGCCGGCGCAGGCGGTGCAGCACATCAACCGCGACAACGCGGTGGTGGTCGACCTGCGCAGCACCGCGGTGTTCGCGCGCGGCCACATCGCTGGCGCCGTCAACCTGCCGGTCGGGCAGATCGGCGAGGCCAATACCCGCCTGGCCAAGATGGGCGGCCGGCCGCTGTTGCTGGTCTGCGACAGCGGGGTGGCTGCGGTGGCTGCCAGCCGGCAGTTGCGTGCAGCGGGCTTCGCTACGTTGCATCTGCTCGCCGGTGGCATGCAGGCGTGGCGTGAGGCTGGTCTGCCGGTGCGCGCATGAGTGCGCCGGTGCTGATGTACACCACCGCAAGCTGCCCCTACTGCGTGCGTGCCGAGCAGTTGCTGCGCGCCCGCGGCGTGGCCGACATTGACTTTGTGCGCGTCGATCTGGAGCCCGAGCGGCGTGTCGAGATGATGACGCGAACCGGTCGACGCACGGTGCCGCAGATCTACATCGGCGACACGCACGTCGGCGGCTACGACGATCTGCGCGCACTCGACACTGCGGGCAGCCTGCTGCCCTTGCTCGTACCCCCGGACCGCTGAGCGCAGCGCACCGGCGCTTGGCGACGCCCTCGGCGGATCGCCGGGCATGGGCTACAATCGAGCGTTTTGCAGCACCCCCAACAACCTATAACGCCGTCCAGGCGGCGACCCGGAGCACCCGATGGCCGAACAGAACACCCCCGCACCCGACCAGAACGCTGACGCCGCTCAGAGCGGCCCGCAGTTCGCGATCGAGAAGCTCTATGTGAAGGACCTTTCGCTCGAGGTGCCCAATGCGCCGCAGATCTTCCTCGACCGTGAGCCGCCGCAGATCGCCATCGAGCTGCAAACCAACGTCAACTCGCTCGGCGACGACATGTACGACGTGTCGCTCAAGGTCACCGTCACCGCCAAGGCCGGCGACAAGACCGTGTTCCTCGTCGAGGTGGTGCAGGCCGGCGTGTTCGGTATCACGGGCGTGCCGGAAGAGCAACTCCAGCCGATCCTGATGATCGCCTGCCCGAACATCCTGTTCCCCTACGTCCGCGAGACCATCTCGACCACCGTGACGCGTGCCGGCTTCCTGCCGGTGTTGCTCAACCCGGTCAACTTCGAGGCGCTCTACGCTCAGCAGCAGGCGGCCAAGCAGCAACCGGTGCAGTAAGCCCGCCGGACAGACCTCGGGCGCGCGCAGGGCCTCCACATGGATGTACGCGCGACCCCGAAGTCTGATCTGCATGTGGCGGCGGCTGACCGGGTCGCCTTTGCCGTCCTAGGGGGTGGCGCGTGGGGCACCGCCATGGCCGTGGCGCTCGCAAGCCACGGCCCTATCCGGCTGTGGTGTCGTGACCCGGTTCAGGCTGCAACGCTGCAATCAAGCCGCTTCAATCAACGTCTGCTACCCGGCGTCGAACTGCCGGATGCAGTGCATGTGTCGTCCGACCTCCCGGCAGTGGTGGCCGGCGCGCCGCGCGTGGCGCTGGCGGTGCCGGTCAATGCCCTGCGCGAGACCTGCCGCCGCCTGCGCGAGGCCGGCACGCTGGCGCCGGATGCGGCTCTCTTCCTCCTCTGCAAGGGTTTCGAGCTGGCTACCGGCGAGCTGCCGCATCGCGTCGTCAGCGCTGAACTGCCGGGCCATGCGGTGTTCGTGCTCTCGGGGCCGAGCTTTGCCGCTGAAGTCGGGCGCGGTCAACCCACCGCCATCACGCTCTCCGGCGCCACCCTCGACAGCGCGCGCTGTGAGGTCGAGGTAGTGCACACGCCACGCTTGCGCGTCTATGCCAGCGACGATCGCATCGGTGCCGAGGTCGGTGGCGCGGTCAAGAACGTCATTGCGATCGCCGCTGGTATCAGCGATGCGCTGGGCTTCGGCCACAATGCGCGCGCTGCTCTGGTGACCCGCGGCTTGGCCGAGATCGCCCGTCTCGGCGTGCTGCTTGGCGGCCAGGCACAGACCTTCTATGGCTTGGCCGGCCTCGGCGACCTGGTGCTCACCACCACGTCTGACCTTTCGCGCAACCGCCGGCTCGGCCTTGCGGTGGGACGCGGTGAGAGTCTGCAGGCCGCCGTCGCTGCGCTCGGGCAGGTGGCCGAGGGCGCAGATACCGCTCGTGCGGTCGTCCGCCTCGGCCGTGAACGGGGCGTCGAGTTGCCGATCGCCGAGGCGGTGTGCAGCGTCCTGTTCGACGGTGTGCCGGCGCAACAGGTGGTGGCGGCTCTGCTGGCTCGCGAGCCGAGAGCGGAGTTCGGCGGCTAGGCCTGCGCGGACCGCGGGCGCATCGGCTCAAACGCTGCCGGCAAAACCGACCTGCCGCCAGGCTTCGTAGATCAGGACTGCGCCAGCGTTCGACAGATTGAGACTGCGCTGCCCCGGCCGCATCGGGATTCGTACCCGTCGTTCCGGCGCAAAGCCCTCGAGCAGCTGCTCCGGCAGTCCACGTGACTCCGGCCCCAACAAGAACGCGTCGCCTTCGGTATACGCGACGTGGTCGTGGCGCAATGCATTGCGGGTGCTGGCGGCAAATACTCGGGTATCGCCAAGGGCGGTCTGGCAGGCCGGCCAGTCGACATGCACCTGCAGCGATGACCACTCGTGATAATCGAGGCCGGCGCGCTTGAGGTCGCGGTCGTCGAGGCGGAAGCCGAGCGGCTCGATCAGGTGAAGTTGCACACCAGCATTGGCGCACAGCCGGATCAGATTGCCGGTGTTCGGCGGAATCTCCGGTTCGAACAGGACAAGATGGAACATCGGCGCATGTTACCGGCGCGGCCCGTGCTGCGGTCAGGGCGTTGCCCGCGCCATGGCCACGGCTGTTACCGCCGCTGCGCCGGCCGCATGTGCTGCGGCGGCGAGGGCCAACAGCGACGCGCCAGTGGTGAGGACGTCGTCAATCAGCAGCGCATGCCGGCCGCTCAGGTTGGTGTCGATGCGATAGGCGCCGGCCACATTCGCCAGCCGGCCGGCACGGTCGAGGCCCTGTTGACGCGCGGTGACGCGGGTCTTGCAAGCCCTGACCAGCGGTGGTCGGCCCGCGAGCCGGCCGCGCAGCGCTCGCGCCATCACATCGGTGGGGTTTTCGCCGCGCTCGGCCAGCCGCACCATGTGCATCGGCATGGCCACCAGCGCATCGACCGCTGGCAGGCGCGGCGCCATACGCGTAGCCCACAGCCGGGCCACACCCGCCTGGCCGCCATACTTGAAGCCGAGGATGACCCGGTCGGCCGGTTCGGCATAGCGCCACAAGGCCAGTGCCTGCACGGCTGGCAGGCTGGATGCCGGGACCAGCCCATCGCCGCCAATGCGGGTGGCGTCGGTCTCCAGCATCAGTGTCTCGGGCTCCGATGCATGTTCCGGGAGCTCAGCCAGGCAGCCCTCGCAGAGTGCCTCGCGCGTTGCTGCAGCGCAGAGCAGACAGACGCCCGGGTACCAACTTCGCTCACAAAATGAGCAGATTGTCGTCCCGACTGTCGCTGCGATTGACATTGTGCTTGACCCTGCCGACACTCCGCCTCCAATCGCCATCTGTAATCTCCCATGAACACTGTCATCGACCCCCTCGAACCCGCTGCCAGCGTCCCCAACGCCGGTGCAGGGGCCGGGACATGGAGCCGCGAGGCGGTGCTGGACGTGCTCGACCTGCCCTTTGCCGATCTGCTTTATCGCGCGCAGACCGTTCACCGCCAGCATTTCGACGCCAACGCCGTGCAGCTCTCGCAGTTGCTCTCGATCAAGACCGGTGGCTGCGCCGAGGACTGTGGCTACTGTCCGCAGGCGGCGCGCTACCACGCGGGCGTGGAGGCCACCCCGCTGATGCCCCTGGCCGAGGTAGTGGCCGCCGCCAGCGCCGCCCGTGACGCCGGTGCGACCCGCTTCTGCATGGGTGCAGCATGGCGCAGTCCGAAGGATCGCGACATCGACCAGGTGACTGAGATGGTGCGGGCCGTAGCCGACCTCGGCCTTGAGACCTGCGTCACCCTGGGTATGCTGCGTGAGGGTCAGGCCGAGCGCCTGCGCGACGCCGGCCTCGATTTCTACAACCACAATCTGGACACCGCGCCCGAGTTCTACGGCGAGGTGATCACCACCCGGGATTACCAGGACCGCCTCGACACGCTCGAGCGCGTGCGCGCCGCGGGCCTGCATGTCTGCTGCGGCGGCATTCTCGGCATGGGCGAGAGTCGCGCTCAGCGCGCCGGGCTCCTCGCCCAACTCGCCGCGCTCGATCCGCAGCCGGAGTCGGTGCCGATCAATAATCTGGTGCGCGTGGAGGGCACGCCGCTGGCTGACGCCGAGCCGCTCGACCCGCTCGAGTTCGTGCGCACGGTGGCTGCTGCGCGCATCGTCATGCCGCGCAGTCGCGTGCGTCTCTCGGCCGGTCGCGAGCAGATGAGCGACGAGATGCAGACGCTGTGTCTGCTGGCCGGTGCCAATTCGGTGTTCTATGGCGAGCAGTTGCTCACCACGCCCAACCCGCGGGCGCAGCGCGACCGCGACCTGTTCGCCCGTCTGGGGCTGCACATCGATGCAGGTCACTGACCTTCCCGAGGCGGCTCTGCCGGTTTGGCTGCAGGCGGCGCTGGAGCCGCCGCCGGCTGCGCTGCGGCGGGTGCGGGTCACCGTTGATGCGGTCGATGGCGCACATGTGCGGGTCGGCGCTGAGACCTTGCTCAACTTCGCCGGCAACGACTATCTCGGCCTCGCCGGCGACCCTGCCGTATACGACGCCGCGGTATCCGGGGCCGCCCGCTGGGGCGTGGGCGGAAGCGCTTCGCATCTGCTCAGCGGCCATACCCGCGCCCATCAGGCCGCCGAAGAGCGGGCTGCGGCCTGGCTCGGCTTCGAGCGTGCATTGCTGTTCTCCAGCGGCTATCTGGCCAATCTGGCGGCGGTCACCGCGCTGGCAGGACGCGGGACCAGCCTCTACGCCGACCGTCTCAACCACGCGTGCCTCAACGACGCCGCGCGTCTCTCCGGCGCACGCCTGCGCCGCTACCGCCATGCCGACCTCGACACCTTGGCGCGCTGGCTCGCCGCCGACCCGTCGCCACAGAAGTGGGTGCTCACCGACGCAGTCTTTAGTATGGACGGCGACATCGCCCGCATCGACCGCCTGCTCGACCTGTGCCATCGCTTCGATGCCATGCTCCTGGTCGATGATGCGCATGGTTTTGGCGTGCTTGGCGGTGGCCGTGGGACCTTGCATGAGCCGACCTTCGCGCCGGCTGTGTTCGGCGGCGGCCGTGCCGATCCGCGCGTCGTGCTCATGGTCACTCTTGGCAAAGCAGCCGGCGTTGCTGGTGCGCTGCTGTTGGGGGCGGCGCCGCTCATCGACGCTGTGATCCAGCGAGGTCGCAGTTACATCTACACCACCGCACTGCCGCCGTTATTGGCCGAAGCGGCGATCGCCGCCATCGGCCGTATCGCGGATGACGAGTGCGCGCTGCGCCGCCGCCGACTGCTTGCGATGGCCGGCCAGATCCGGCAGGGCCTTGCCGAGGCCGGTATCCGCTGCGGCGCCGATGCGGGCGCGTGGTCGGCACCTACCGACGACCTGCCGGCAACGCCGATCGTGCCGATCATGCTGGGTACTGAAAAGCGGGCTGTGGCGGCCATGGCGACGCTGCGTCGTGCCGGGCTCTGGGTGCCGGCCATACGTCCGCCTACGGTGCCGGCCGGAACTGCCCGGCTGCGCGTGAGTCTCTCCGCGAGTCACAGCACGCAACACACCGATCGACTGACACACGCATTGAAGGAGTTGTTCTGCGATGGCTAATGCCCTGCCCACATGGGTCTTTCTGCATGGCTGGGGGAGTAGTTCCGCGGTCTGGCACCCGGTTTGCGAGCGCCTGACGCGCACCCACCAGGTCGAGACACCTGACCTTTTCGAGCTGGCGCCTGATGCCGGACTCGACAGCATGGTCGCCGCGCTGCACCAACGCTACCCCGGCCCGGTCGCGGTATGCGGCTGGTCCTTGGGCGGTATCTACGCGCAGGCTTGGGCCCTGGCGCACCCTGAGCAGGTGCGCCGGCTGGTGCTCACCGCCACCACGCCGAGCTTCTTGCGCCGGGAGAACTGGGCATACGGCATGTCGCGCCAGGAGCTCGACACCTTCACCCAGTTCTTCGAGCAGGACCCGCGCGAGACGCTTAAGCGCTTCGCTGCCCTCGGCGTGATGGGTGGCCGAGAGGCTTCGCCGGCGGCCGGGCAGCTGCTGCGCGAGGCCGGGCGGTCTGCGATGGCGCATCAGGGCTTCCTCCGCGCGGGGCTGCGCACGCTCGCCGAGGCCGACTTCCGCGAGCGCATCCCGGGTCTCAATTGCCCGGTCGATGTGGTACACGGCGGCCTTGATCGGATCGTTCCGGTCGAGGTCGGTGAGTGGCTGGCCAACAAGTTGCCGCGCGGCTGCCTGACCCGCTGGGACGACGCCTCGCACGTGCCTTTCCTGGCCCGCCCGGATGCCTTCGCGCTGATCATTGACGCATACGGCGACGACCGCGATGTCTGATTTGGCTGGCGTGCGGCGGGCCTTCGGGCGCGCTGCACGCAGCTATGATGTCGCCGCTGTACTGCAGCGGGAGATCGGCACCCGCATGCTTGAGCGCCTCGACTACATTCGCCTGCAGCCGCGTCGTATCCTCGACCTCGGCTGCGGCACCGGCGCCTGGCTCAGTCCGCTTGGTCAGCGCTACGCCGGCGCCAGTGTGGTCGGTCTCGATCTGGCGCTGCCGATGTTGCAGCAGGCCGCGGGCCGCGACGCCCTCTGGCGGCGGCTGCTTGGCCGCCCTTCGGCGGGGCTGGTCTGCGCCGAGGCCACGGCGTTGCCGCTGGCCAGCGGCAGCGTCGACCTGGTCTGGAGCAACCTCATGTTGCAGTGGATGCCCGATCCTGAGCCTGCGTTGGCCGAGGTGTGGCGGGTGCTGCGGCCGGGTGGCCTGATCATGTTCAGCAGCTTCGGCCCCGACACGCTGACCGAGCTGCGCCAGGCATTTGCTGACGAGGGTCCGCCGGCGGTCAACCACTTCGCCGACATGCATGACATCGGTGATGCACTGGTGCGGCTGCGGTACGCCGACCCGGTGATGGACATGGAGCGCCTCGAACTGACCTATGCCGATTTCGATGGCGTGGTGCGCGACCTGCGCGCGATCGGCGCCACCCACCTGCACCAGGGCCGCCGCCGTGGGCTCGGCGGCCGTCATCGCTGGGCGCTGGCGCGTCAGCGCTACGAGACGTTTCGCCGGGCCGACGGCCGCCTGCCAGCCACCTTCGAGACCGTCTATGGCCATGCCTGGAAGCCCGCCACAGCGGCTCTGCCAGAAGGGACGGCAGTCGTGTCGTTCCGTCGCCGTCCGGCGGTGGACGCCTGATCCGTCAGATGAGCAAGGGTGGCGGAGTACGTCCGGCTGCGCCCGGCGCGCCGCACGGCGGATTGTTTGTCGCCGGCACCGACACCGGTGTCGGCAAGACGCTGATCGCTTGTGCCCTGATTCACGCCCTGCGTCGGGCGGGGCTGGCGCCAATGCCGTTCAAGCCGGTCGCCAGCGGCTGCACGCCGGGGCGGGACGGACCGGTTAGCGACGACACCGCCCGTCTGATCGAAGCCAGCGGGCGGCCACTCACTCAGGACGCGGTCTCGCCCCTGCGCTACCTGCCGGCCATCGCCCCGCACATCGCCGCGGCCGAGTCTGGACACGCGATCGACCGCGACCGCCTGGTGGCACAAGGTGTCGCGTTGGCGCAGTTCGGGCCGCTGGTGGTCGAGGGTGCTGGCGGTTGGTTGGTGCCGATGGATGCTCGGTATACCCTCGCCGACCTGGCGGTGGGTCTCAACCTGCCGGTGGTGTTGGTGGTAGGTCTGCGGCTGGGTTGCATCAACCACGCGTTGCTCACCGCCGAGGCCATCGCCGCGCGTGGCCTGACCCTTGCCGGCTGGGTCGGCAATTCCATCGATCCGGGGTTCGAGCGTCTCGCCGAGAACCTCGACACCTTGGGGGCGCGCTTGGCAGCCCCGCGACTGGGCTTGGTGCCGTGGCAGCCGCAGCCGGATGCGCGTGCCATCGAGATCGCGCTTCCCGCAGCGCAATAAGCACGTAACACGCTGATTGTCAGGCAGGCAGCGCCGTCGCGGGGGATCGACCGCGGGCAGACATGGTGCGCTGCACGATTGCTTCACACGCACAATAAAAAGTTCCCGCGCTTGACTCATTTAGATTCGTGATAAGACAATCACTCGACAGAATCTAAAAAAAAGCGTCGGCCATGCCCTGTTCGCTGGCAATCGAGAACGGAGTCCTGACAGCGATGGGGCGACCGAACGATGCGCTGGGGCGA
Organism: Betaproteobacteria bacterium; assembly: GCA_009923755.1. Classification (GTDB taxonomy): domain Bacteria; phylum Pseudomonadota; class Gammaproteobacteria; order Burkholderiales; family UBA3065; genus UBA3065. Next base: position 11,883 of record RFSW01000039.1, read on the forward strand.
CAGGGTCGGATGTGGATCATGGTCTTTCTGACGGTGTTCACCTTGCTAGTGGGCGCCGCCTGGACAGTGATCGGTGCGTGGCCGGTGTTGCCCTTCGCGGGGTTGGAAGTGCTGAGTCTGGGCGGGGCGTGGATGTACATCTCTTGGCACGCCGACGACTACGAGTACGTGGTCATCGGCGACGGCAAGGTGGCCATCGACCTCCGCCGGGGCGCACGGATCGAGCGACACGTGTTCCAGATCCCCTGGACGCGGGTCGTGCTGGAGCAGGAGCGGGCGGGCAGGTGTCGCGTCAGGTTGCAGTCGGCCGGGCGCGAGGTGGAGGTCGGGGTGTGGATGCCGCCGGATCAGCGCGGCGAATTCGCCGAGGCTCTGCGCAAGCACTTGCAGGCATCGGGTTCACCGGTTTGATGTGCAAGGGAGGCGTCGTATGAGCAGGATGTGGAAGTGTCTGGTCGCGCTGATCGTGGCCGCGGTCCCGGCGGTGGTCCTCGCCGACTACACGTGGAACTTCCCGGAGCCGGCGACGCCGCTCGCGTTGGATACGCTCAACGTGCACAACAAGTTCATGCTCATCACCATCGTGATCTTCGTCGTGGTGCTCGGCATCATGCTGTATTCGATGGTGGCGCACCGCAAGAGCGTGGGTCACAAGCCTGCCGACTTCACTGGCCCGAAGAATCGCAAGCAACTGCTGTGGACCTTGGTGCCGTTCGGCATCCTGCTCTATATCGACTTCATCCTGATGGGCATTCCGGCGGCGCATTCCATCTTCATGATGGAAGACACCAAGACCAACGCCGAAATGGTGCTCAAGGTCACTGGCAGCCAATGGAAGTGGCAGTACGAGTTCATGGATGGTGATGCTCAGGGCATCAAATTCGTCAGCAATCTGACCACCCCCGAGGACCAGCTTTACAAGGGCGCGGCTAAGGGCGAGAACTACCTGCTCGAGGTCGACAACGAGTTGGTGCTGCCAACCAATAAGAAGATCCGCGTCCTGCTGACCGCCACCGACGTTATCCACAACTGGTGGGTGCCGCAGTTCGGCGTGGCGCGCGATGCCATTCCGGGTTTCTTGCGCGAGACTTGGCTGCAGATCGATAAGGAAGGCACCTACCGCGGTCAGTGCAAGGAGTTGTGTGGCCGTGGCCACGGGTACATGCCGGTGGTGGTGCGTGCGGTGCCCGAGGAAGAGTTCAAGACCTGGGTGGTCGCCAAGAAAGAGGAGGCCAGCAAGCTCGCCGCCAGCGCTACTAAAGAGTGGAGCAAGGACGACCTTATGGCCCAGGGCGCCGAGATCTACAACAAGACCTGTGCCGTTTGCCACCAGGCCAACGGCCAGGGTTTGCCACCTGCCTTCCCGGCGCTCGCTGGCAGCAAGGTGGTCAACGGTCCGGTGGTCGATGCCAGTGGCCATCTGATCAAGGACAGCCACCTTGACCGCGTGCTCAACGGCAAGGCGGGTACCGCCATGCAGGCGTTCAAGAACTCGCTCTCGGATGTCGAGATCGCGGCGGTCGTGACCTACGAGCGCAATTCCTTTGGCAACACCATCGGCGGAGTGATCCAGCCGACTCAGGTGGCGGGCCTCCGCTGACCTGACATCGCAACAACCAGGAGACCTCAGATGGCGACCGGATCCGCAACGGCCCACGGCCACGACCACGCGCACCAGGATCATGCACACCATGGCCCGACCGGGCTGGCGCGTTGGTTGTTCACCACCAACCACAAGGACATCGGGACCATGTACCTGATGTTCTCGATGATCATGTTCCTGATCGGCGGTTCGCTGATCCTGAGCGTGCGCGCCGAGTTGTTCCAGCCGGGCATCCAGATCGTCCAGCCGGAACTGTTCAACCAGCTCATCGGCCTGCATGCCCTGGTGATGATCTTTGCTGCGCTGATGCCGGCCGCCACCGGTTTTGCCAACTGGATGCTGCCGCTGCAGATCGGCGCTCCGGATATGGCCCTGCCGCGCCTTAACAACTGGGGCTTTTGGCTGCTGCCGCCGGCCGGCACCATCCTGTTGATGCCGCTGGTGCTGTATTTCTTTGGTATCGGGACTGGCGGCGCGGATGCCGGATGGACGCTCTACCCGCCGTTGTCGGCGCAGAGCGGCTGGGGCATCGACTTCGCCATCCTGGCGCTGCATTTGATGGGCATCTCGTCGGTGATGGGCTCGATCAACGTGGTCGTGACCATTCTCAACATGCGTGCGCCCGGCATGACTCTGATGAAGTTGCCGATGTTCGCCTGGGGCTGGCTGATGACCGCATTCCTGCTCATCGCCACCATCCCGGTGCTGGCCGGCGCCATCACCATGCTGCTGACCGATCGTCACTTCGGTACCCACTTCTTCGACGCCGCCGGCGGTGGGGACCCGATCCTGTTCCAGCACCTCTTCTGGTTCTTCGGCCACCCCGAGGTCTACATCCTGCTGCTGCCGATCTGGGGCTTCATCCCGCACATCCTTGAGACCTTCGCGCGCAAGCCGATGTACGGCTACAAGGCGCAGGTGTGGTCGCTGGTGTGTATCGCCGCGTTGTCGGTGATCGTCTGGGCGCACCACTTCTTCACTGCAGGCATGCCGGTGCAGGCGCTGATCTACTTCATGTACAGCACGATGTCGATCTCGGTGCCGCTGGCGGTGCTGTTCTTCTGCTGGATCGCCACCATCTGGCGCGGCTCGATGACCTTCGAGACGCCGATGCTGTTCGCGCTGGGCTTCATCATCCTGTTCGGCATCGGCGGCTTGACCGGTCTGGTGCTGGCGGACGTGGCGGCTGATGCGCAATATCACCACAGCTACTTCGTGGTCGCCCACTTCCACTACACCCTGTTCGCCGGCGGCATCATGGGCGTGATGGCGGGCGTGTACTACTGGCTGCCGAAGATGACCGGCCACATGTACAACGAGACGCTCGGCAAGCTGCATTTCTGGCTCACCGTCATCTCGTTCAATCTGACCTTCATGCCGCAGTTCTTCGTCGGTCTGGCCGGTATGCCGCGCCGCATCCCCGACTACGCCCTGCAGTTCACCGAGTTCAACATGATGTCGACGGTCGGGGCCTTCATCCTCGGTCTGTCGCAATTGATCTTCGTCTACAACGTCGTCACCACCTGGCGCGGCAAGGGCGAGAAGGCCACTGACCGGGTGTGGGAAGGCTCGCACGGTTTGGAGTGGCAACTCTCGAGCCCGCCGCCGCACCACAGCTGGGATCCCCAGCCGGTGGTCAAGTAAGGGGTCGCACGTGAACCACACTGCACACGCTGCGGCACCCGCGGATTCTGCGCGCAGCCGGCGTATCGCCATCGTCCTCGCGCTGGTGGCGGTCGCCTTCTACGCCGGGACCTTCCTGTTCTGGACGCCCGCCACATGAACCCGGCCGCCCGCTCCCAAGCCAATCGCAGACTCGCGGTGCGCTTGCTCGGGGGGGTGGCGGTGGCATTCGCCTTCGGCTTCCTGCTGGTGCCGCTCTACGACGTCATCTGCGAAGCCACCGGCCTCAACGGCAAGACACGGGGCGCTGCCACGGCGATGGCGGCCTCTCGCGTCGACACCAGCCGCAGCGTGCAGGTGGAGTTTGTCAGCACGACCATGCCTGGCATGCCGTGGGAGTTCAGCGCCATGGCGCCGCGTGTGCGAGTTCATCCGGGCGAGATCGTGACGGTCAACTTCCGGGTACGCAACATGATGGCGTCGACC
>RFSW01000040.1 GCA_009923755.1 Betaproteobacteria bacterium
TCGCTACCGCAATGTCGGCGATGGTGGTGTCCTCGGTTTCGCCCGAACGGTGCGACACCACTGCGGTGTAGCCATTGCGACGCGCCATGTCGATGGCGGCGAAGGTCTCGGTCAGGGTGCCAATCTGGTTGACCTTGATGAGGATCGAGTTGGCGATGCCCTTATCGATGCCCTCGGCAAGGATCGCCGGGTTGGTCACAAAGACGTCGTCGCCGACCAACTGAACCCGAGCGCCGAGGCGTTGGGTCAACAGACTCCAGCCCTCCCAATCGTGCTCGCTCATCGCATCCTCGATGGTGACGATGGGGTAGCGCGCGCACCAGTCGGCGAGATAATCGACGAACTCGGCGGAGCTCAGCGCGCGCCCCTCGGATTCCAGGTGGTAGCGGCCATCCCGATAGAATTCGGAGGCGGCACAGTCGAGGCCGATGGCGACCTCCACGCCGGGCTTGTAACCCGCGGTACTGATGGCCTCCATGATCAGCCCCAGCGCAGCCTCGTTGCCGGGCAGGTTGGGGGCGAACCCGCCCTCATCGCCGACCGAGGTGGCCAGAGACTTCGATTGCAGAAGCTTCTTCAGCGCGTGAAACACCTCAGAACCGCAGCGCAGAGCCTCCCGGAAACTGGGCGCGCCGAGCGGCACGATCATGAACTCCTGCAGATCAAGGCTGTTGTCCGCGTGCGCGCCGCCATTGATGACGTTCATCAGCGGGACCGGCAGCGTGATGCCACCCATGCCACCGAGGTAGCGGTAGAGCGGCAGACCGGCCTCGGCGGCGGCGGCGCGCGCCACCGCCATGGAGACGGCGAGAATGGCGTTGGCGCCCAAGCGCCCCTTGTTGTCGGTGCCATCAAGCTCGACCAGCGTGCGGTCGATGAAGGCCTGCTCAGAGGCATCCAAGCCGATGATCGCTTCGCAGATCTCGGTGTTGATCGCCTCGACCGCGCGCAGCACACCCTTGCCGGCGTAGCGCGCTGCATCGCCGTCGCGCAGTTCTAGCGCTTCCTTGGTGCCGGTGGAGGCGCCGGAGGGAACGGCCGCACGACCCATCTCGCCCGACTCGAGCAGCACGTCCGCCTCTACCGTGGGGAATCCGCGCGAATCCAGCACTTCGCGGGCGATGACATCAACGATCGAACTCATCTCACTCACTCCTGATTTTGTTGTCTTTGGTGTCGGGCTGAACGCACCGCCTGATCAGGCGGCCATGCGTCCCCTGCCCGTCTCGTTGCGTCGGGCCAAGGCCGCGCGGACGTAAGCTGCGAACAGCGGATGGCCGGTGCGCGGGTTGCTGGTGAACTCCGGGTGGAACTGACAGGCGACGAACCAGGGGTGATCGACGAGCTCGACCATCTCGCACAGGTTGGTGACGGGGGCGCGCCCGGATACGCGCAGTCCGTGCTGTTCCAGCTGCTGAAGCAGCGTGTTGTTGACCTCATAGCGATGGCGATGCCGCTCGGTGATGCGCGGCGCACCATAGATGCTACGGGCCAGCGACTTGTCCGCCAGTTCACAGACCTGTCCGCCAAGACGCATGCTGCCGCCAAGGTCGGACGACTCGTCACGCCGCTCGATGCGGCCCTCACGATCCAGCCATTCAGTGATCAGGCCAATCACCGGGTAGGGCGTCTGCGGGTCGAACTCGGTCGAGTGGGCGCCCGCCATGCCAGCGACGTGGCGAGCGAACTCGACCACCGCCAGTTGCATGCCAAGGCAGATGCCGAGATACGGGATGCCTTGCTCGCGGGCAAAGCGGATGGCAGCGATCTTGCCCTCGGTGCCGCGCTTACCAAACCCCCCTGGCACCAGGATGGCGTCCATCGGTTCGAGCACGCCGGTGCCGTCGCGCTCGATCTCTTCCGAATCGATGTAATGGATCTGCACGCGCGAACGCGTGTGCATACCTGCGTGATTGAGCGCCTCGATCAGCGACTTGTAGCTCTCGGTGAGGTCAACATACTTGCCAACGAAGGCGACATCGACCACCTGTTCGGGATGCTCCAGGGCGTCGACCAAGCCCTTCCAGACCGACAGATCGGCCGCGCGGGCGAGGATTTGCAACTTGTGACAGACGATCTCGTCGAGCATCTGATCGTGCAGCATGGCCGGGATGCTGTAGATGCTGTCGGCGTCAACCACCGAGATCACTGCCTCACGAGCCACATTAGTGAAGAGCGCGATCTTGCCGCGCTCTTCGTCAGGCACAGGACGGTCGGCGCGGCACAGAAGCACGTCGGGCTGGATGCCGATCTCGCGCAATTCCTTGACCGAATGCTGGGTCGGTTTGGTCTTGAGCTCGCCTGCCGTGGGAATGTAGGGCAGCAGGGTAAGGTGGATGAAGCACGTGTTCTGCCGGCCCTCTTCGATCCCCATCTGACGGATCGCCTCGAGGAAGGGCAGCGACTCGATATCGCCGACCGTGCCGCCGACTTCGACGATGGCGACGTCGGCGCCCGCAGCGCCCTGCTTGATATGCAGCTTGATCTCGTCGGTGATGTGCGGGATGACCTGCACGGTGCGACCCAGATACTCTCCGCGCCGCTCCTTCTTGATCACCGACTCGTAGATCTGGCCGGTGGTGAAGTTGTTGCGCTTGGCCATGCGCGCACTGGTGAAACGCTCGTAATGGCCGAGGTCGAGGTCGGTTTCAGCGCCATCATCGGTGACGAACACTTCGCCATGCTGAAACGGGCTCATGGTCCCGGGGTCGACGTTGATGTAGGGGTCGAGCTTGATCAGGGTGACGCGGATGCCACGCGATTCCAGGATGGCGCCGAGAGACGCGGCAGCGATGCCCTTGCCGAGAGAGGACACCACACCACCGGTGACGAAGACGTATTGGGTCATTGCTGGGGCGCCACGGACAAGCCTTGATTCTATCGCAGAGCGCAGGTTCGAAGCGCAGCCCGGCGCAGTGTCTTGCGGCTGCAGTGCTATAGTCCGCTGCACATGACTGAGCCAGATACCGCAGACGCGCGCTTCGACGCGCTGGGCCTCGACCCGCTGATCCAGCGGGCGTTGGACGACCTTGGCTACACCAGCCCGACTCCGATCCAGGTCAAGGCCGTGCCGGCTGCCATGCAGGGGCGTGACATCGTCGGCATCGCGCAGACCGGCACCGGCAAGACCGCGGCTTTTTCGCTGCCCATCCTGCAGCGCATGCTGCCGCACGCCAACACCAGCGCCTCACCGGCGCGGCACCCGGTGCGAGCGCTGATCCTCACGCCGACGCGCGAGCTCGCACTGCAAGTCGAGGAGAGCGTCCGCAACTTCAGCCGCAACACGCCCTTCCGCATCCTCGCCATCTACGGCGGCGTGCCGATGGACCCGCAGGTCCAGGCTTTGCGCAAGGGCGTCGAGATTCTGGTGGCAACCCCTGGCCGTCTGCTCGACCACCTCAAGAGCAAGTTGGTGAATCTCGGAACCGTGCAACATCTGGTGCTCGACGAGGCCGATCGCATGCTCGACATGGGCTTCATCGACGACATCCGCGCGATCGTCAGCAAAGTGCCGGAGCAACGTCAGACCCTGTTCTTTTCAGCGACCTTCTCGCCGGAGATCCGCCGGTTGGCCGACTCCCTGCTCACCGACCCGGTGACGGTCGAAGTTGCGCGACGCAACTCGCCGGCCGATCTGGTCAATCAGCAAGTCGTCGAGATCGATAGCGATCGCAAGCGTGGTGCCCTGCTGGCACTCATCCGCGAGCGACAGTTGCCGCAGATTCTGGTGTTCTGCGGGACCAAGATCGGCGCCAATCGACTCACCCAGTATCTGGTACGAGAGGGTGTCGAGGCGGCCGCGATCCACTCCGACAAGACGCAAGGTGAGCGGATCAAGGCGCTCGACGCGTTCAAATCGGGCGGGCTCAAGGTGCTGGTTGCGACCGACGTCGCCGCTCGCGGCATCGACATCGAGCAGCTGCCGATGGTGGTCAACTTTGACTTGCCTGGCGCTGCCGAGGACTACGTGCACCGGATCGGTCGCACCGGCCGCGCCGGCTGCCCGGGCGAGGCAGTGTCGTTCGTCAGCCCGGAGGAGTCACGCAACCTGGCCGACATCGAGAATCTGCTGAAGAAGCCGATCCCGCGCATCGCAGCGCCGGTGCCGGCCGACACGGCTGCAGGCGGGCGCGAGCGGTATGCCCGGGGCGGTGAGGCGCGCGGAGCTTCGCGCAGTAGCGAGCGTGTGCCACGCGACCTGCCCATACCGCGCCTGCGCGACCCGGCCACCGAGATCGATCCGATGAGCCTGCCGGCCAGCGCCTTCCAGACTGTCGAGCAACGACGCAGCCTTCCACCGCCGAGCCGCCGGCGCACTCAAGCAGAGGTGCCGGCTCTGCTGCGGCCCCTGGGCAAAGCCGACCCGGCTGTCTCGTAGTCTTCGGCGCCGAACGCGATGGCGTGGCTGGCAGTGTTGGCGCTGGTAGCGGGCTTCCTGTTCTGGCTCGACACACTGCGAGCGCGGGATCTCGCACTCGCCGTGGCACGACAGCAAACGGCCCGCCTCGGTCTGCAGTTGCTTGATGACACGGTCGCGTTGCAACGCGTCCGTATCGAGCGCACCGCCAGTGGTTGGTTGGCGTTGGCTCGACGGTTCCGCTTCGAGTTCACAGAGACCGGCGACAGCCGTCGGGAAGGCTTCGTCCTTTTGGCGCCCGACCGGCCGCCACATGTCGACATCGAGGCCTACATCGAGGCGCCGCGCTGGCATTGACCGCCTCGCGAAGTCGCGCATCAGCGCGCCGAAACACCCGTGGACGTGACTGCGAGCGTGTCAGGGCGAGTCGGCCGCGGCCCAGGCGAGCGAGACGGCGAGCGCGCCGGGCTGCTGCGGGTCGAGCGTCTGCTCGTGTGGCAACTGTCGCAACCAGGTCATCTGACGCTTGGCCAACTGGCGACTGGCGTTCTGCCCGGCGCCGAGCAGGCCGGTCGCATCGAGTTCACCGTGCAGATAGGCCCATGCCTGACGGTAGCCGACGCTGCGCATCGACGGCAGGTCGGCGTGCAATCGGTGTTGCTGGCACAAGCCGCGCAACTCTTCCACCAGACCGGCCGCCAGCATCGCGGCAAACCGCGTATCGATGGCCGCATGATGCGCTGCGCGGTCGCCCGGCAGCAGAGCCAACACACGTGCTCGGACGCGCGGCGGCTGGGCATGCTCGCGATAGAGCACATCAAGCGGCTTGCCGGTGAGCTCCAGCAACTCCAGCGCCCGCTGGATGCGCTGCCGATCCGCTGGCTTGATGCGGGCGCCGGCCAGTGCGTCGCGACGAGACAGTTCAGCGTGGGCGGCGGCCAAGCCGCCTTGAGCGATGCGCGCGTCGATGGCCGCGCGCAACTCGGCATCGGCCTCGGGCAGATCGGCGATACCCTGTAGCAGCGAGCGCACATAGAGCATGGTGCCGCCGACCAGCAGCGGTCGTCTTCCGCGAGCACGGATCGCTGCGATCGCCGCTTGCGCATCGCGCACGAACTGGCCGGCCGAATAGGCGCTATCGGGGTCGACAATGTCGATGAGGTGATGGGGTACGCGTTCGCGCGCCTCGCGCGTCGGTTTGGCGCTGCCGATGTCCATGCCACGGTAGACCGCCGCCGAGTCGATGCTGACGATCTCGGCGTCAAGCCGCTCGGCGATCGCGATCGCCAGTTCGGTCTTGCCGCTGGCGGTGGGCCCGATGATGGCAAGCGCGGGCGAGGGGTCGTCATCCGCGGAGCGTGCCGTGTGGCGGCCCGAGGTCGAGGCGGTGGGTCGGGACATCGTCGCGGTCAACGCCCGCGCATAAACAGCGCGTCGAGTTCAGCGATCGGCAAGCTGCGCCAGGTGGGTCGGCCGTGGTTGCAATGCCCGCCACGCTCGGTGGCCTCGAGATCGCGCAAGAGTGTGTCCATCTCTGGCAGGCTCAATGCCCGACCGGCGCGCACTGCAGCGTGGCAGGCGCAGGTCGCAAGGAAGGCGTCGCGGCGCGCAGACAATGCCGAGGAGCGGCCGTAGGTCGCCCATTCGTCCAACAGCCGCACGAGCCAGCGCCGCGGGTCGCTGCGCGCCAGCAGGGTCGGGGTCGCACGCAGGGCCACCGTCTGCGCGCCTAGGCGCGACACGTCCACGCCGAGCGCCGCCAATTCATCCCCGTGCAGGTCGACCACCGCGGCAGCCTCCTCGCTCACCTCAAGGGGCAGCGGCTCAAGCAGCGCCTGACTTTCGACCCGCTCATCCATCTGCGCCTTGAGGCGTTCGTAGAGGATGCGTTCATGCGCGGCATGCATGTCCACCACCACCAGACCCGCTTCGTTCTGAGCGAGGATGAAGGCACCGTGCAGAAGGCCGAGCGCATGGCCCAACGGGGGACTCTGACCCTCTGGCTCGGCCGCCTCACGATCGGGCTGAGCGTTCGCTGTGTGTGGCGCAGCCAACGCGGAGGGGATGAAGGCCAGACCGCCCACCGCCGCAGACTGTGTGGGTGACGCATCGCCACCCAGCGCGACGCGCCAGGCAGCCGGCATCGGCGCCGTCCCGGCATCGCGAGCCTGTAGCGGCATGCTTTGCTGGTGTCCCCAGCGCAGCGTCGCAAGCCCCTGATCGATACCGGCGGCATGGCGCGCGGCGCTCTCCCCTGCGGTATCCATGCCGATGGTGGTCGCAAGGGCACGTTCCAGGGTGTGGAACACCAGACGGTACAGTGCCTGAGGCTCGCGGAAGCGCACCTCGCTTTTTGCCGGGTGGACGTTGACATCGACTTGTGCCGGGTCGGTGTCGAGAAACAGCACGCAGGCCGGTGCGGTGCCACCATGCAGGATGTCGCGATAGGCCTCACGGATGGCGTGCGCAAGCATGCGGTCGCGGACAAAGCGCCGGTTGACGAACAGGTACTGTGAGTCCTTGCCGGAGGCAAACTCCGGCTGTAAGGCGATGCCATGCACGCGAGTGCCGCCCGCCTCGCCCTCAAACGGCACGCCCTGTGTGGCGAATGCTGGGCTCAATAGCGCCCCGATGCGCGCCGGGCCGGTCTGCGGGGGCACCTGGAACACGACGCGACCATCGCACACGAGTTTGACTGCGGTCTCCGGATGGGCCAGTGCAAGCCGACGCAACGCAACCTCGGAATGGCCGCGCTCTGTGCTGGGCGACTTGAGAAACTTGCGTCGCGCCGGGGTGTTGAAGAACAGGTCGCGCACGTCCACCGTGGTGCCTGCGGTGCGTGGGGCGGGAACCGGACGATCGGTCTGCGGGCGCCCCCCCTCGACCGTCCATTGCCAGGCGTGGACGGCTTCGGCAGTGGCACTGGTCAGCGTGACGCGCGCCACTGATGCCATCGACGCCAGAGCCTCGCCGCGAAACCCCATGCTGGCGACGCCGTCGAGGTCGTCGAGCGATGCGATCTTGCTGGTGGCATGCCGCTCCAGCGCCAAAGGCAGATCCGCCACGCCGATGCCTGCGCCATCATCGTCGACGAAGATGCGCCGGATGCCACCCTCCTCCACCGTGACGTCGATCCGCGTGGCGCCGGCGTCGAGGCTGTTCTCCACCAGTTCGCGGACCACCGCCGCCGGCCGCTCGACCACCTCCCCCGCGGCGATCTGCGAGATGAGGAGGTCGGGAAGCCGTCGGATGGACATGCGCCGAGTATAGCGAGCCGCGGAATCCAGCCTTGAAGGCGGTAAACTGCGGCCTTGGCTTTAACCTGATGAACCATGCCGCAAGACAACCGCGGACGCCGGCAAGGGGGCCCCTGCGCCCACGGATTCACCCTCATCGAGATGCTGGTGGCTTTGGCCATCGTCGGCATCCTGGCGGCCATCGCCGTTTCCGCTTATGACGACTCCAGTGCACGTGCGCAGCGCCAGGCGGCCACGGCGTGTCTCGGACAGTTGGCGGTGGACCTTGAGCGCGAACGCGCGGCCACCCTCGCATACCCGGCCAGCGGCCTGCCGGCCGTAGCCTGCGTGAGCGACTCGGCCGACCATTACCGCATCACTGGTGAGATCAGCGCCGAGGCATTTCGTTTGATCGCACAACCGCTCGGCCGCCAGGCTCGCGCGGACAGTGCTTGCAATTGCCAACTGAGCCTCGACCACACCGGCCACAAAGGCACCGCTCCGGGCGACCCGGGGTGCGCCGCCGACGCGCGCGTCGCGGCCTGCTGGTAGGAGACCGCTATGACCTCGCACCCTACTGAAACCCAGAAGACAAACGATCGGGCCCGGCAGCGGTGGCTGAATGCGGCGGCGGCCGCGGTCACGGCCACCGTGCTCACCGCCTGTGGCAAGTCCGATGATTCCCCCGAAATGCTGTTCGAGCTGCCGCCCCCCCGCGTCACCCTGAGTCCCGCGCAGATGTTGGATGCGCCGCTCGACTTTGAATACCCGGCGCGCGCGAGCGGCTCACGCGAGATTGACATTCGCGCCCGTGTCAGCGGCCACATCGAGCGTCGGCATTTCAGCGAAGGCAGCGCCGTTCGTGCCGGAGCGCCACTATTCAGCCTTGACACTCGGCCCTTTGACGCCGCTGTCGCCCAAGCGGAGGCTTTGCTGGCGCAGGCCCGCGCCCAAGTCGCGCAAGCCCAAGCGCAAGCCGATCAGGCCACCCGCGAGGCCAACCGGCTCGCGCCGCTGGCCGCCGACCGGGTCATCGGCCAAAAGGCCGCCGATGATGCCCGCTCAGCCGCCGAGACCGCTCAGGCGGCTTTGCTCGCGGCAAAAGCCGGTACGCTGCAGGCCGAGGCGCAACTGCGGCAGGCGCGTCTCGACATCACTTACGCTCATATTGTCGCGCCAGTCGATGGACTGATCGGCCGCGCCGAGAAGGTCGAGGGCGCCCTGGTCGGCCCGCAGGACTCGGAGCGGTTGACTTCTCTGGTCCAAGTCGATCCGCTGTATATCACTTGGAGTCTTGGCGACAGCGAGCGCAGCCGCATTGAGACCGACTTGCGCGAAGGACGCCTCCGTTTGCCGGCCGGCGGCTTCAGTGCGCGCGTCAAACTGGCTGATGGCAGCGAAGTGGCGACCCCCGGTCGCATCTCGTTTACGAGCCCGGTGGCCAACACCCAGACCGGTGCCTTCGAATACCGTGCCAGTCTGCCCAATCACGATTTGCGACTGCGTCCAGGTGAGTTCGTGCGTGTGCTCCTGACCGGCGCCATCGTTCCCGGCGCGGTGGTCGTGCCGCAGCGGGCGGTGCTGGAGGGCCCTACCGGTAAACAAGTGCTGACCACCATCACTGGCAAGGATGGCAAGCCACAGGTCGAGGCGATACCGGTCGAGGCCGGTGAGTGGGTGGACCTGCCAGCCGAGCGCGGCGGCAAGTCGTGGATCATTCGCAAGGGCTTGAGCGCCGGTACTCAGGTCATCACCGATGGTGTGATGCGATTGCGACCCGGCATGTCGGTCATCATCGACACACCGACGGCCAGTACCGGAACCAAGGGCGCGCACTGATGCTGTCGCGCTTCTTCATCGACCGCCCGATTTTCGCGGCGGTGATGTCCTTCCTGATCCTGATCGCTGGTTTCGCAGCCTTGCGCAGCCTCCCGGTCGGTCAGTACCCAGAGATCGCCCCACCGGTGGTCACCGTGACCGCGGTCTACCCCGGGGCGTCGGCGGAAGTTCTCGAATCCACCGTCGCTGCGCCACTCGAGGCGCAGATCAACGGCGTCGAGGGCATGATGTATATGAGCAGCACGTCGGCCTCCAGCGGCGTGCTGCAGATCCAAGTCACCTTCGAGATCGGCAGCGACGCCGACAAGGCTGCGCTCAACGTCAACAATCGGGTCAAGCAGGCCGAAGCGCGCCTGCCGCAAGAGGTGCGCCGGCAGGGCGTGACCGTCGAAAAGGGCTCGTCGAGCTTCCTCCAGGTTCTGGCCTTTTACTCCCCGGACCAACGCTTCGATGACCTCTACACCAGCAACTACGTCACCCTCAACGTACTGGACCGGATCAAGCGCATCCCCGGCACCACCAATGTGCAGATCTTCGGTGCCAAGAACTACGCGATGCGTATCTGGCTCAAGCCCGACCGGCTGAGCGCGATCGGCATGACGCCGGGCGACGTGGTCGCGGCGATCAACGAGCAAAATGCGCAGTTTGCGCCGGGCAAAGTCGGCCAGCAGCCGATCAAGGGCCAGGAACTGGTTTACACCATCACGACTCAGGGGCGGCTCTCGGACGTGGGTGCCTTCGAGGACATCATCGTTCGCGCTGGCTCCGGCAACGCATTGGTGAGGGTGCGCGACATCGCTCGAGTCGAGTTGGGTTCGGCCGACTACGAATTCATCGGCCGCATCAATGGCAAGCCAGCGACGCTGGTCGGGGTGTTTTTGCAGCCCGGGGCCAATGCGCTGGAGGTCGGGCGGCAGGTGCGTGACACCCTGGCCGAGGTGCAGAAGGGCTTCCCGCCCGGACTCAGCATGATCATCCCCTACGACACCACACGCTTTGTCGAGGTATCGATCCACGGTGTGATCGAGACCTTGGTCGAAGCGATGGTCTTGGTGTTTCTGGTCGTGCTGCTGTTCCTGCAGACCTGGCGCGCCACGCTGATCCCGATGCTGGCCGTACCCGTGTCGCTGATCGGAACCTTCGCCGGCCTGTTGGCGCTCGGCTACACCATTAACACGCTGACGCTCTTTGGCTTGGTGCTGGCGATCGGCATCGTGGTCGATGACGCCATCATCGTGCTGGAGAACGTCGAGCGGGTGATGCGCGAAGAAGGCCTCTCACCGCGTGATGCGGCCATTCGCGCCATGGAACAGGTCACCGGGCCGATCATCGCCACTTCGCTGGTCCTGACAGCGGTGTTCGTGCCAGTGGGTTTCCTCGGCGGCCTCGCTGGCGAGCTGTATCGCCAGTTCGCAGTGAGCATCTCGATCGCGGTGCTGATCTCGGCGCTGGTGGCGCTCACGCTCAGTCCGGCCCTGTGCGCGATCATCCTCAAGCCGCACGAGGATAGCGCTGGCAACCGCTTCACGCGCTGGTTCAACACCTGGTTCGGCCGCTTCACCGAGCGTTACGGCCGCGGCGTGAGCTTCATGATCCGCCGGGGCGGCCTGGCTGCGGTTCTGTTTGGCGGCATGCTGCTGGTCACTGGCTATCTGTGGAAAACGACGCCCAACTCGTTGGTGCCTGACGAAGATCAGGGCTACTACATCAGCGCCGTATTCCTGCCCGATGGCGCGTCGCTGGAACGCACCGACCGGGTGGTTAACGAGGTGGTGAAGCGCATCAAGTCAAACCCGCTCAATGAGGACGTGGTGGCCTTCACCGGCTTCAATTTTTTTGGCGGCTCCTACAGCAACAGCGCCGCAACTTTGTTCGTGACCCAAGTCCCGTGGGATCAGCGCACGCTACCCAGTGGCGCACTGGTCGGCGAGTTCTATGCAAAGACCCAAGACATCAAGGAAGCTCTGGCACTGGCCTTCATGCCACCGGCGATTTTTGGTCTCGGTGAGGCCGGTGGCTTCGAGGTGAACATCCAGAACCGTGGTGAGGGCGGTGCCGCACGGCTTGGCGAGGTGGTGCAAAAGTTTCTTGCCGAGACTGAGAAGGACCCAGACTTCAAGATGGCGCAGACGCTCTGGCGTGCGAACACGCCGCAGATCCGCTTGGACGTCGATCGCGACAAAGCCGCGCAATTGGGTGTTCCGTTGGATGTGCTGTTCGGCACCCTGTCCGCGACCATGGGCACTTACTACGTCAACGATTTCAACAAGTACGGACGCGTGTGGCAGGTCCTGATGTCGTCTGACTCGACTCACCGGCGCTCCCCCGACGACATTGGTCGCATCATGGTGCGCAGCAAGTCTGGGCAACTGATCCCTTTGTCGACGCTGGTGACCGTGCAGCAGAGCAGCGGTCCCGATACGGTGACGCGGTTCAATAATCTTCCGTCGGTGAAAATCCTTGGCTCGGGCGCAGAGGGAGTCAGCTCGGGGCAGGCGCTGGCCGCAGTAGAGCGAGTAGCGGCCAAGACATTGCCGCCGGATTTCTCTTATGAGTTCAGCGGCGCGTCGTTTCAGGAGAAGCGCAGCAGCGGCGCCGGTGGCTTAACGCTGGTTCTCGCGGTGGTGATGGTATTCCTCATCCTTGCCGCACAGTACGAGCGCTGGAGCCTGCCGCTGGCAGTGCTGCTCGCCCTGCCCTTCGGCACCTTCGGCGCGCTGGCGTTGGTCTGGCTGCGCAACTTCCTGTTCGGCCTCACCGGCCTGCCGATCCCGCCGCTGACCAACGACGTCTATTTCCAGATCGGTCTGGTGACGCTACTCGGGCTGGCCGCCAAGAACGCCATCCTCATCGTCGAGTTCGCCACGCACCGCCACAGCCACGGCATGGCGGCGGCGGAAGCGGCGCTGGAGGCGGCGCGGCTGCGCTTCCGCCCGATCCTGATGACTTCACTGGCGTTCATTCTCGGCGTGGTGCCGCTCGCACTCTCCACCGGGGCCGGTGCGGGTGCGCGGCAGTCGGCGGGCACCGGCGTGATGGGCGGCATGCTGGCAGCGACCTTTCTCGCCATCTATTTCGTGCCGACCTTCTTTGTCTGGGTGACTCGCTGGTTCGAGCGGCGGCGCGCAGCATCCGCGGAAGGGTCGCCATGAACCGGCCATTGCCGGGAGCCATCCGGTACGCGTTGCCGCGTATCCGGTTGCACGCTACGCGCGCGGTTCTAACCCTTGCTGCTGCGTTGTTGATGGGCCTGGTCAGCGGCTGCGCGGTACTGCCCGAGCCGGTGCAACGCATCTTCTCTCTGCCCGCTGCTGCGACGTCACCCGAGGCCTGGGGTGATCTGGAACGCTGGTGGGAGCGTTTCGACGATCCGGGACTGAATGCCGACATCCAGCGTGCCGTCGCCAGCAACAGCAGCCTCGCCCTCGCTGCGGCACGCATCGACGAGGCCGCTCAGCAGGTGCGCGTCGCCAACCAGAGGCTGATCCCCGACATCGCGCTTGATGTGGACGCTTCGCGCAACAAGCGAAGTGAGCGAACAGCCACCAGTTTTCCTGGCCTTCCGGTCTTCATCGACAACCGCCAACTCGGGCTTTCGGCGTCCTACGAACTAGACCTTTGGGGGCGCATCCGTGCCGGTGAGCGCGGCGCCGTCGAGCGTTTGCAGGCGCAGCAGTGGGCGCGGCATGCGGCGCAGACCAGTGTCGCTGCGCAAGTGGCGCTCAGCAGCTTCCGCCTGCGTACGCTCGAGCAGCAAATTCGCCTCACCGCCTCGACCATCGCGCTGGCCGATGAAGCGCTCGAGTTGATCCGCCGGCAACGCGATGCCGGCCTGCTCGGCGACTTCGAATACCAGCAGAATCGCGCCGATCGCGATGGCTTTGCTGTGCGGCTGACGGATCTGCGCGATGCCCTTCAACGCTCGCGACGGGCGCATGCACAGTTGCTCGGTGCCGAGCCGGACGAGATCTGGGCTGCCGGTGTGGCGATTGAGGATGCATCTGCGCGCGCACCGCTGCCGACGGTCCCGGAGGTGCCCGAAGGACTCTCGTCAGAGCTGCTGCTCAAGCGACCGGACGTACGTGAAGCAGAGTCGCTGCTCAAAGCAGCCAGTGCCGATGTCGCGGCGGCTCGTGCCGCGTTCTTTCCGCAGGTCAACCTGACCGGCCGCTATGGTTATCAAAGTCGCGACTTGTCCGATCTGCTGGTCGGACCGGCGCGGATCTGGACCCTCGGCCTCGGTCTGCTGCAGCCGATCACCAATGCACGGCTGCTGGATGCACAACTCAAGGCCGCAAGGGCCAGGGTGCGGGCTGCTGAAGCCGGCTATGTGCAGACGGTTCAAAGCGCCTTCGTCGATGCCGGAAACGCCTTTGGTGCAAGGGCTACGGCACGCGAGGCAAGGCTATTACAGGAGCGTCGCGAGCAGCAGCTCACCGACACCCTGCGCATGGCCGGAAGGCGCTTCGACGCCGGGCTTACCGGCGCGCTTGAGGTGATCGACGCGCGGCGCAATCTGCTCGCCGCGCAACTCGATGCGCTCGACCGCCGCAACGCCGAACTCAGCGCCACGGTGGACATCTTCCGGGCGCTTGGGGGTGGCTGGTCCGAGCGCTCGGGGAGCAGCGGCCCCTGATCAGGGGCTGACTTGCGGGTGCGCCCGCTCCGGCCCGCTGTGCAGCCGGTTCAGCGCCGACAAATAGGCCTTGACCGACGCCACGACGATGTCGGTATCGGCGCCCTGCCCGTTCACCACCCGGCCGGCCTTGGACAGGCGCACCGTGACCTCGCCCTGCGCATCAGTACCAGCGGTGATGCTATTGACGGAATAGAGCAGCAACTCGCTGGCGCTCTGCACCACCTTCTCGACAGCCTTGAAGGCCGCATCCACCGGCCCGCCGCCCTGCGCATCGCTGGCCTGCTCGCTGCCGCCAACCGACAGCACCAGCCGCGCGTGCGGCACCTCGCCGGTCTCCGAGGCCACACGCAGCGAGACCAGCTTGAAGTGCTCGTCCTCGGGCGTCACCGCCTCGTCTGACACCAGCGCCTGCAAGTCCTCATCAAAGATCTCGCGCTTCTTGTCGGCGAGGTCCTTGAAGCGGGCGAAGGCGGCGTTGAGCGCCTCCTCCGACTCGAGTTTGATGCCCAACTCCTCAAGCCTGGAACGGAAGGCATTGCGGCCGGAAAGCTTGCCGAGCGTGAGTTTGTTGGTGGTCCAACCGACGCTCTCGGCGCTCATGATCTCGTAGGTCTCACGGTGCTTGAGCACGCCGTCCTGATGGATGCCCGACTCGTGGGCGAAGGCATTGGCCCCAACCACTGCTTTGTTGGGCTGCACCGGGTAGCCGGTGATCTGACTCACCAGCTTCGACGACGGCACGATCTGGCGCGTATCGACGCGGGTGTCGCAGCGGAACACGTCCGGCCGTACCTTGACCGCCATCACGATCTCCTCGAGCGAGGCGTTGCCGGCGCGCTCACCGAGTCCGTTGATGGTGCACTCGACCTGCCGCGCACCGGCCTGCACCGCCGCCAGCGAATTGGCCACTGCCATGCCGAGGTCGTTGTGGCAGTGCGTCGACCAGATGACCTTGTCCGAGCCCTCAACACGCTCGATCAGTTGCCGGATGCGCTCGCCCCAGAGATTCGGGATGCTGTAGCCGACCGTGTCCGGCACGTTGAGCGTCTTGGCGCCGGCCTTGATCGCCGCCTCGAACACGCGGCAGAGGAAGTCCATATCCGA
>RFSW01000005.1 GCA_009923755.1 Betaproteobacteria bacterium
TTGCGGTTGAGGGTCTCGAGCAGGGCCTGCAAGCGTCCGGCGTCGAGTTTGGTCACGAACTGCTTCGTCCGTTCGAGCATGACCCCGAGGTCCTGCTCGGCATGCTGATAGCGCCGCGTCACGCGGCTGATCTCGTTCAGTTGCGACAAGACGTCCTTGCGCAAGAGATCAGTCTCGGCGCGCACCCGCAGCATCACCCAGATGGCGAACGCGAAGCACCCGGCCAGCGCGACTAGAAGCGCCGCTAGCGCGATGATCTGGACGGTGGTGAGCTGCATGCGGGCGGCTAAAGGCGCTAGCTCATGCGGATCAGCGCGAGCGAGCCTGATGCGAAGCCCGGCACGGCAAGCTCGAACGCCACGCCCCAGCGATTGTGTTTGAGCGGCTTCGCCAGCAACTCAAGTTTCACGTTCACCAGGCTCGCGCGGGTCATCAGGGTTTGGTGGTGGGGATCGAACAAAGCGGCGAGCATCCCCATGAAACGTTGGGCGTGGGAATCTGCCTCGTGCAGCGCCTTATCGCCGGCGCTGGAGTCGGGGCTGTCGGTGCCAGCCAAGCCGCCGAGCAGATTCACCAGGCTCGAGTCCATGAGTCCGAGGCCGATCGCCACGTTATCTGTGGCCCGGGCGAAGACGCCGAGAAGCACCTTGCCGGAGAGGTGCTCGAAGGTCTCCAGCGGTATCGGGCGGATCTCCCAAGAGCCATCGGGCACGAAGCCATCGGCCACCTCGAGCACCTGCTTGACGGTGGGAACCAACAAGGCGCTGTCGTCGCTCATGACCGGCAGCGGCTCTGCGATGGCCTGGCGGACGCTCTCCAGGAGTTCCTCGTCGCGAAACGGCTTTTGCAAAATAAAGGAGACCCCGTGCGAACGCGCTTCGGCGAGGCGGATCTCGTTGGTTTCGGTCGTGACGATGCCGACGCGGATGCGCTCGTGGTTGGAGTGCCGCAGCTTGATCAGCATTTCGAGGCCGGTCATCCCGGGCATATGCCAATCGGTGATGATGAGGTCGGGTTTGAGCGTAGCGGCAAGCTCAATCGCCTCGGCCCCACCCGAGACCACATGGACCTGCTCCTTCTCGTAGCCACCTGCCGTCAGCGCGCGTCGGATGATGCTCTGGGTGGCGCGGCTGTCATCGACGATGATGAACCTGTGCATCAGACAGCCCCCCCCGGCTCATAGCCGGACATCGGATCAAACAAGATCACCACAAGTTTCCGGTTTTGCTCGCGGGCTTCGAACAGCGCCCGGATGCCGCTGGCCAGCGAGACCAGTCGGTAGCCGTCCAGCGCCATCGCTTCTGGCAAACCGATGTCGGCAAGATTCCCGCACGGCAGATACTCGACCAAGCACCCGGAGAAAACATTGCACGCTTCAGCGCACGCATCGTCAATGTCAGATTGGGACAGTTCGGCAGGTTCGAGGTCGAACATGACGCTAGCGAGGGTCTCGGCGTCTTCGCGGGAGATGACCAGCGCAACGCCGGCGCGACGGGAGGCGTCGTCGAGGCCCAGCGGCAGGACGATGCGGCGATCGCCTTCCGCGGTGGCCGTACCCGGGCCGTTCACCACAAGCCGGAACGTGCGGCTCTCCCGGGCAAGCGCCTCCCAGATACTGCTCAAGCGCGCTTCGATCTCATGGGGCTGCAGCATGTCAGGGGCGCTCGGCGATAGGACCTTCGCATTGTTCTGCGCCAATGTGACAAATCGATCACGGTCATGAGCGATGCGAGCGCAGTCTCTTGTGGCCCGAGATCGGATTGGCCAGGACATCGTTGGTCACGCTGTTCATCCGTATGACCAGCGCCGGGAAGCCTGCCGAGCCTTGTGCACGGGCTTGGGGAGGGCGTCTCTGGCTCCCTGGATCCGGTCATCCAGGGGCCGAAATTCTTTGAGGTCGACAAAGCCGACCAAAGCCACTATGTTAGTTATGCAAAAGTTTGCAGTTAGTCGGTGAGTCCCCGTGCGTCGCACTGGGAACCATTCCCGGATCCGATGGATTCGTCCTCCCGGTTGACCTGCTGCGAACTTCTGCAACATGGCTAGCCCGAGTGGGCGCCGTAGGGCGGCGCTTCGTCGTGGCGGGCTTCATTTCCGGGTCCCATGGATCCGTCATCTAAAAATCAGGTATCTGGAGGCGAAATGGCAGCGAAGTTTACGCTTAAGGGCAAGTGGGTCTCGTTGGGTGTGGCAGCGTCGGCGTTGATGGCGGCTCAAAGCGCCATGGCGGTAGACGTTCAGGTGGAAGTGTTCCAGAAGAGCAAGAATCCCTGGGGCATGGCTTTCCTGAAGGACGGCACCTTCTTCTTCACCGAAAAGTGCGACGGTCTTTCTGTGCGTCTTCCGTCCGGCAGCGTCAACAAGCTGCTCGGCGTGGGTGGCTCCAGCGGCTACGCCTCGGTCAGGGACGATCTGTTCTGTGATGGTCAGGCTGGTGTGCTCGGCGTCGAGGTCGATCCGAAGTTCAGCGAGAACCGGTTCATCTACGTCCGCTCCACGTCCCAGGGCGCCAACCGCAAGTACGGTGGTTACGCCAACATCCTGATGCGCATGAAGGTCAACAACGACTTCTCCGGCGTCACCGATGTCGTCGACATCATCGATGACATGGGCTACAAGCCCAAGGCCACCAAGCATCCCTTCGGCGGCCCCGGCGCTCACAACGGCGGCATCGTCCGCTTCGGTCCTGACGGCTTCCTGTACGTGACCATCGGTGACAACCATAACGGCCCCGGTCCGCAGGATCCGAACGCACTGATCGGCAAGCTGCTGCGCGTCGACCGCGACGGCAAGGCGGCACCGGGCAACAAGTCGCCCGGGTCGGACAAGCGCATCTTCGCCCACGGCTTCCGCAACCCGCAGGGCATCACTTTCCGCCCGGGTTCAGGCGACGTGTACCTGTCTGAGAACGGCCCGTGGCACAACGACGAGGTCACCAAGGTCGTCAATGGTGGCAACGGCGGCTGGGATCCGCGCGACAACGTCAACGGTCGTGGCGAGTGCCTATTCGCCGAACCAGATGGGTGCCGTTCCGCCGAAGGAGCGTGCCGCATTCATGCCCATGACCGACCTGAAGGCTTACCCCGCTGCGCTGAAGCCGGCATTCAACAATAACGGCCTGTCGCAAGGCATGTGTGGCAGCGCCTGGTTGGTCGGCAGCCAGTGGAAGGAATGGGAAGGTCGTCTGGCTGTGGGTTACGCCGGCATCGGCATCCACGGCACGGCGGTCGGTAACCGCATCGACATCCTGAACGTCGCGAACGACGGTTCCGGGGCCACCAAGGAGGAACTCTCCTGGCCCACCGCTACCGGTCGTCTGCGTCACCTCATCTCGGGCCCGGATGGCGCGCTGTATGTCGGCGATGAAGCCAGCGGCAACATCTACCGCGTGACCCCCCTGTAACATCCAAGCGTAATGTTGCGAGAGCGCGCTGTATCAGTACTGGTACAGCGCGTTTTTTATTGGCTTGGCCTACTGTTTGGACGCTTGGCGTCGTTTCGCTTTGAGGATGCAAACATGAGTAAGACCTTGGATTCGATTCTGTCCGGTGTTGTGTCTTGGGGCTGCGGTACGGCAGTGTTGCTCGCCGTGGCGTGCACCGTGAACACTGCCTACGCCGGGAGCGAAGAGCTCACAAAGCTCATGCTTTCGAACAACTGTACCGCTTGTCACATGATCGACAAGCGTAAATACGGCCCGCAGTTCGTTGAGGTGGCCGAGAAGTACGCTGGCGACAGCGGGGCTGCGAGCAGGCTTGCGGCCAAGATCAAGGCTGGCGGGACCGGTGTGTGGGGTGAAGATGTCATGCCGCCTCAACCCCATGTGTCCGACGCCGACGCCAAGGCCATCGCCGACCTGATACTTGCGCTCAAGCCCGCCAAGTAGCCATCTTCGGCCTTGACGGCACTCATCTCTTGGCGGGGTCAGTCGCCCTCGCCGCTAGGGCATAGCGTGTCGAATAGCGGTCGGCCGAGTACGCCGGTCGGCAGGTCTTGCCAGACACTTGAGCTGGCGGGGACAGGTAGCGACACGGCCTCACCCACCGCCCAGGGGTGGTTGAACCTGTCGACCTGCAAAATGCGGAAGCGCCCGGCCATGCAGTCGTATTCATGCACGGATACGGTTGTGTCGGCACTTGCGGCGGCAGGCTGCCACTGACGAAGCACCCTGACTTGCCGGTAGATGGCCATCGGCCCGGTCTGCCGGATGGCCCCGGAATCGATGTAGTAGCCAAACTCCGGCGACCCATCCGTGCCCAGAGGCGTCCAGCCGGCCACAGCGTCAGGCGCTAGCAGCACTGCGATACAGATCAGGGGGTGGCGCATCTTGCGGATGTTCCTCAAGCGCCGTGGCTGCGCGCAGGGGCGGCTGTCGTGCTTGGTGCCGGGAGGGGGACTCGAACCCCCACAGTGTCACCACCGGCGGATTTTGAGTCCGCTGCGTCTACCGATTCCGCCATCCCGGCTGGAGGGGAGGGCGGATTATCCGGTGCCACGAGGCGCCGCTGCAAGCGCGCGCTGCCTGAGATAAAAAAAGCCGGACCGGGCGGCCTTCCATCCGCGCCGGCCCGGCTGAGGGAAACGTCACCTGGAATAGCCCATCGAGGGGGCCGAGGCGGCGACCGCGCAGACCACCTCCGGCATCACGCTCATCACGCGGATCAGCGTCGCGGCCGCGCCGGTGGGTACGCGTTTGCCCTGTTCCCAATTGCGCAGCGTGTGCAGGGGTACACCGAAGCGTCGCGCGAACTCGACTTGCGTCAAGCCACTGCGTTGGCGCACCGCCCGTACCGTCGAGGATGGCGTGTCATGGCCGTTGCTGCCATTGCTCGGGCTGATGTGATTGGCATGACGTAACGGCGCATGCAGCAGGGCGGCGCCACGTTCATTCCGCTCCGGCATCCACTCGCCATCGACGATGAACGCACGCAAGCGGCGTCCGGCCTCCGGGTCGTCGTGGGCAAAAGCGTGTTCGATGCGACCGAAGCGGTCGCTGTCCAGTTGCGTGCTGGCCATCCACCAGCCGGGGAAATCCCGTTTCAGCGCAGGGCGCACGCGCAGCACGGTGAACTCGCTGTGGCGGGGGTCGCGGCCGATCACCGTGAGAGCGTCGCCGACCCGCTCCGCGGTGCCTTCGAGCACCAGCAGCACGGCCTCGCCTTGTCGTGCCAGTACCCCAGTGATATTGCGCTTACGGTTCTCGCGGCGCGCCTGCGAGAGCAGGTCTACCCAGCCATCTCCCCCGTGCACCATGCGGCTGCGGCAGACCGCTTGGACCAGCTGGTTTGCGGTCACGGCCGGCAGCAGTGGAGCTTGCAGGGGGGGTTGACGCGGCGCTCGCGGGCGGGTTAAGGCGGACGCTGTCCCGATGTCGGGGGGGCGCCCGGCGCCATTCTTCGCGGCGGCGCTTGCGGATGCGTTCTTGGGGCTGGCAGCGGCATTCTTCATGGGTGGCAATCTATCGGGCACCGCCGCAGCGCGCTTTGCGGCAGATCAAGCTTCGCCGGTCCGATGTGCCATGAGTTAGAGTCGCGACCCATGTCGCTGACCCTTTCCGACTTCGACTACCACCTGCCACCAGATCGCATCGCGCAGGCGCCGCTGCCCGACCGTGCAGCAGGCCGCATGCTGGTGTTGCAGGGCGAGCGCCGCCTCGACGCCATGGTGCGCGAACTTCCGCAACACCTGCGGCCCGGCGATCTGCTGGTGTTCAACGACAGCCGCGTGATGCACGCGCGGCTGCTTGGCGCCAAGACCAGCGGCGGGCGGGTTGAGGTGCTGGTCGAGCGAATCATCGGTGCCAGTGAGGTGTTGGCTATGGTGCGCGCGAGCAAGACGCCGCAGACCGGCACGGTGCTGGTGCTCGAGGGTGACCTGCGCGCCACGGTATTGGGGCGGGTCGGCGAGTTCTTCCATCTGCATCTGGTCAGCACGGCGTCCGACGCCGCTGGCGATGCCTTGGCGCTGATCGAGCGCCACGGTCGATTGCCTTTGCCGCCCTACATCGAGCGCGCTGCGGACAGCGCCGACGAATCGCGTTACCAGACGGTGTATGCACGCACCACCGGCTCGGTGGCGGCACCCACCGCGGGTCTGCATTTCGATGAGCCGCTGCTCGCCGCCTGCCGGGCGCGTGGAGTCACCTTCGCGTGGGTCACGTTGCATGTTGGCGCCGGCACCTTTCAGCCGGTGCGCAGCGAGGACCTGGATCGACACGTCATGCACCGCGAGTGGTGGGTTTTGCCCCAGGAGACGGTCGATGCGGTGGCTGCGGCGCGTGCCGCTGGTGGCCGAGTGGTGGCCGTCGGCACCACTTCGCTGCGCGCGCTGGAGTCGGCCGCGGCGACCGGTCGCCTGTCGGCCGGCAGCGCAGAGACTGATCTGTTCATCCGGCCGGGCTACCGGTTCCAGGTGGTCGATGCGCTGCTCACCAACTTCCATCTGCCACGGTCGACCCTGTTGATGTTGGTCTCCGCGCTGGGCGGAGTCGAGGCCATCCGCGCGGCTTATCGCCACGCCGTGGAACAGGGTTACCGCTTCTTCAGTTACGGTGATGCCATGCTCATACAACCTGCGGAGTCGCTCCAAGCGGCTGGGTACGGTGACGCCGCCCGACGCGATGCGCCGCCAGCGGCGTCCGACCCGGCTGATGAGATGGACGGACCACGCACGCCGCGCGGTCGTTCGGCTTGAGCGTGCCGGGCGCGCCCACCAGACCCCACGTGGCTGCCGATCCCCTCCGCTTTGAACTGCTCGCCAGCGACGGCGCCGCCCGTCGCGGCCGCATCACGCTGCGTCACGGTGTCATGGACACCCCGGCTTTCATGCCAGTGGGCACCTATGGCGCGGTTAAAGGGCTTACGCCAGACGAGGTCGCGGCCAGTGGCGCGCAGATCCTGCTTGGCAACACCTTTCACCTCTGGCTGCGCCCCGGCGTGGAGGTGATGCAGGGCTTCGGCGGCTTGCACCGCTTCATGAACTGGGATGGCCCCATCCTCACCGACTCCGGTGGCTTTCAGGTGTGGTCGCTGGGCGCGCTGCGCAAGATCAGCGAGGAGGGCGTGCGGTTCGCCAGTCCGCTCAACGGTGACCGGCTGATGCTGACCCCCGAGGTCTCGATGCAGATCCAGGCGGCGCTCAACAGCGACATCGCCATGATTTTTGACGAGTGCACGCCGTATCCGGCCACCCACCGCGAGGCCGCTGACTCGATGCGCCTCTCGCTGCGCTGGGCGGCGCGCAGCCGTGACGCCTTCGACGCCACCGGCTGCGGCAATGCGCTGTTCGGCATCGTCCAGGGTGGCATGTATGAGGACCTGCGCGAGGAATCGCTGGCCGGGCTCGCCGCCATCGGCTTCGAGGGCTACGCGCTCGGTGGCCTGTCGGTGGGCGAGCCCAAAGCCGACATGCTGCGCATCCTCGAGCACTCCGCACCGCGCCTGCCCGCCGACAAGCCGCGCTATGTGATGGGGGTGGGCACCCCGCTCGACCTGATGGACGCGGTGGAGCGCGGCATCGACATGTTCGACTGCGTGCTGCCGACCCGCAACGCCCGCCACGGCATCCTCTACACACCTCTGGGCGAGCTGCGTATCAAGAACGCCGTGCACCGCAGCGACCCGCGTCCGGTCGATCCGGATTGCGACTGCCACACCTGCCGCAATTTCAGCCGCGCCTATCTCCACCATCTGCATCGCACCGGCGAGGCCCTCGGCGCCCGGCTCAACACGCTCCACAACCTTCGCCACTATCAGCAGCTCATGGCGGGCATGCGTGGGGCCATCGAGCGGGGCGAACTGGCGGGTTTCACCCGTGAGCGTCGGGAACGCTACGCCATTGGCGTTGCCTGAGACGGAGCTGCGTGCCGGGGCTCCTGCCCGGCAGGCTACGCAGCATCCCCGTGCTACCATCGCGCACCCTTGTAAACGCCTGACATGACTGACATGACCGCTGTTCGTCCCGCCCTTGCCGGCCTGCTGCTCACCGCTGCCGCACCCGCCCTCGCCGAGTCCGCGCCGGCCGCCTTTGAGTTCACCCAGCTGTTGCCCATGCTGGTGATCTTTGTGCTGTTTTATTTCATGCTCATCCGCCCGCAGATGAAGCGTGCCAAAGAGCACAAGCAGATGGTCGATGGCCTGCAGGTGGGTGACGAGGTCGTCGCCGGCGGAGGCATGCTGGGCAGAGTCACCAAGGTCGCTGACGCCTACGTCACCATAGAAGTCGCCAAGGACACCCGCATCGTCGTGCAGCGTCCGAGCATCCAGACCGTTCTGCCCAAAGGCAGCATCGCGGCTGCCTGAGCGTGCGCAGACAGCGAGCGGGGTCGGCGGGCGCATCCGCCGCCGCTGGCTGTCCCGCCCGTCCGGTGTCCGCCTCTGACGAACCTCCTCTGATGAACCTCTCCCGATGAACCGGTTCCCGCTTTGGAAGAACGCTCTGATCGCCATCGTCATGGTGCTCGGGGTGGTCTACACCGTACCCAACCTGTTCGGCGAGGTGCCGGCGGTGCAGGTGCTGCCGGCTCGAGCGGGCGTCAAGGCCGATGCCGCCCTGATGGGCAGTGTCGAGGAGGCGCTCAAGGCGGGTGGCGTGAGTCCGCAGTCGGTCGTCAGAGACGAGCGCAGCATCCGCGTGCGCCTGGCCAGCACCGACGAGCAGCTCAAGTCCCGTGACGTTCTGCAGCAGGCGCTCGGCGGCAACGTCATTGTCGCGCTTGCCTTGCAGTCGGCGTCTCCCGAGTGGTTGTCGTCGATCCGCGCTTTACCCATGTATCTCGGCCTCGACTTGCGTGGCGGCGTGCACTTCCTGCTGGAAGTCGATATGAAGACTGCCATCACCAAGGCGGTCGAGCGTAATCAGAATGAGCTGCGTGGCAGTCTGCGCGAGGCCCGCATCAGCTATGGCGGCATCAGCCGGCAGGGTGACGATTTGGTGCTTCGCTTCAAGGACGATGACGCCCGCAGCAAAGCGCGCGCTTTGATCGAGAAGGATTTCCGCGGCGTGTCGATGCGCGACGACGCGGTCGGCGACGACTTGCGTCTGGTTCTGTCGCTGACGCCTGCCGAGCTCAAGCGCATCGAAGAGGCCTCACTCCAGCAGAACATCACCACGCTGAGAAACCGCGTCAATGAGCTTGGCGTGGCCGAGCCGATCGTGCAGCAGCAAGGCGCAGCGCGTGTCGTGGTGCAGCTGCCCGGCGTGCAGGACACCGCCAAAGCCAAAGACATCCTCGGCCGCACCGCGACCTTGGAGTTGCGGATGGTCGATGAGGAGCACTCCGACCCCGGCGCCCTGGCTGCCGCGCAGGCGGGACAGGTGCCGTTCGGCGACGACTTCGTCACCGACCGTGAGGGCCGGCCCTATGTGGTGAAAAAGCAGGTCTACCTGACCGGCGAGAACATTGCCGACGCGCAGCCTGGCTTTGATGGCCAGAGCGGTCAGCCTGCCGTGCACATCAACCTCGACGGCAAGGGCGCGCGCATCTTCAAGCAGGTCACGCGCGAGAACGTCGGTAAGCGCATGGCCATGCTGCTGGTCGAGAAGGGCCGCTCGGAGGTGGTTACCGCCCCGGTCATCCGCACCGAGATCGCCGGCGGCCGCGTGCAGATCAGCGGTGCCATGAACACCGAGGAAGCCCGCGACATCGCGCTGCTGTTGCGCGCCGGCTCGCTGGCGGCGCCGATGGAGATCGTCGAGGAGCGCACCGTGGGCCCCTCGCTCGGTGCCGACAACATCAGCCGTGGCATCAATTCGACGCTCTATGGCTTTGCCGCCATCGTCGTCTTCATGGTCATCTACTACCTCGCGTTCGGCGCGATCTCCTCGGTGGCGCTGGCCAGCAACCTGTTCCTGCTGATCGCGCTGCTCTCGCTGCTGCAGGCCACCCTAACGCTGCCCGGCATCGCTGCCATCGCGCTCACGCTCGGTATGGCGATCGACGCCAACGTGCTGATCAACGAGCGTATCCGCGAGGAACTGCGCAACGGCAATTCGCCGGCCGCGTCGATCGTCGCCGGCTACGACCGCGCCTTCGACACCATCCTCGACTCCAACATCACCTCGCTGATCGCTGGGCTCGCCCTGCTTGCGTTCGGCTCCGGCCCGGTACGCGGCTTCGCAGTGGTGCACTGCCTCGGTATCCTGACCTCGATGTTCAGCGCGGTGTTGGTTTCGCGCGCGCTGGTCAACTTGGTCTATGGCCGGCAGAAGCGCATCGCGCGGCTGTCGATCGGCAACACCGACTGGGCACAGCGCGACGCCGCCGCCTGATCAGGACGCACTGCCATGGAATTCTTCCGTATCCGCCGCGACATCCCGTTCATGCGCCACGCCTTGTGGTTCAACGTGGTGTCGATCGTCACGTTTCTTGCCGCGGTGTTTTTTCTCACCACGCGTGGCCTGCATTTTTCGGTCGAGTTCACCGGTGGCACCGTCATGGAGGTCTCAACGCCGCAGGCTGCCGACCTGTCACGCATCCGCAGCGAGCTCTCCGGGCTCGGCTTTGCTGATGCCTCGGTGCAGAACTTCGGCACCTCCCGTGATGTGCTGATCCGTCTGCCAGTCAAGCAGGGCCTGACCAGCGCGCAGCTCTCGGAGCAGGTGTTCGCCTCGCTCAAGGCCGCGGAGCCTGGCATCGAGTTGCGTCGTGTGGAGTTCGTCGGGCCGCAGATCGGCAAGGAGCTCGCCACCGACGGCGGCATGGCACTCCTGTTCGTCTGCCTGGGCATCGTGATCTATCTGTGGATGCGCTTTGAGTGGAAGTTCGGCGTCTCTGCGCTGATCGCCAACCTCCACGATGTGGTCATCATCCTGGGCTTCTTTGCTTTCTTCCAGTGGGAGTTCTCGCTCACCGTTTTGGCCGCGGTGCTCGCCGTGCTGGGCTATTCGGTGAACGAGTCGGTGGTGGTGTTCGACCGTATCCGCGAGAACTTCCGCAAGCTGCGCGGCCGCAGCGTGCCCGAGATCATCGACAACGCGCTGACCCGTACCATGAGCCGCACCATCATCACCCACGGTTCGACGCAGCTCGCTGTCTTGTCGATGCTGATCTTCGGCGGCGAGGCTTTGCATGGCTTCGCGCTGGCGCTGACCATCGGCATCCTGTTCGGTATCTATTCTTCAGCCTTCGTCGCATCTGCGCTGGTGATGTGGCTTGGGGTGACACAGGCAGACCTGGTCAAGCCGGTCAAAGAACACGTCGACGCGCTGCCGTAAGGGGTTCTGCTGCGGTGGCCGACCTTCTCGACCTGCTGCTGCACCTTGACGCCCACCTGCTGGCGTGGGCCCAGACCTACGGCTTGGGCTTTCTTGCCATCCTCTTTCTTGTGGTGTGGGCCGAGACCGGCCTCGTGGTCGCACCGTTCCTGCCCGGCGACAGCCTTCTGTTCGTTGCCGGGGCAGTCGGCGCGCTGGTCGGGCTGCCACTCTGGCTGATGATCGCGGTGCTGGTGGTGGCGGCGCTGTGTGGCGACAACACCAACTACTGGATCGCGCGGCGGGTCGGTCCGGCGGTTTTTGACGACCCGCGGGCGCGTTGGCTGAACCCCCGCAACCTGCAGCGCACCCACGATTTCTACGAGCGGCATGGCGGCAAGACCATCGTGGTGGCGCGTTTTGTACCCCTGATGCGCACCTTTGTGCCGTTCGTCGCCGGCCTCGGCCGCATGGCCTATCGCAAGTTCCTGCTTTTCAGCGCGGGCGCGGCAGTGCTGTGGGTCGGTTCGTTGGTGCCGCTCGGCTACTACTTTGGCAATCTGGACATGGTGCGAGGCAACCTGGGCGTGGTGGTGCTGGTCATCGTCGCCGCGTCGCTCTCGCCTCTGCTGTTCGCGGCTCTGCGCAATCGTCGCGGTGGCTAGACCTTGCGGGCCAGTTCAGCGGCGGCGCCGATGTAACTTGCGGGCGTCATGGCCAACAGGCGCTGCCGGGCGTCGGCAGGGATCGCCAGTCCCTCGATAAAGTCTCTGAGATCGGCGGGTGTGAGGCCGGCTTTGCCGCGCGTGAGCGCTTTGAGCAGCTCGTAGGCGTTGGGCACACCGTGGCGCCGCATCACAGTCTGGATGGGCTCCGCCAGCACCTCCCAGTTGGCATCGAGATCTTCGGCCAGGCGCGCCGGGTTAGCTTCCAGTTTGCCCAAGCCTTTGAGCAACGATTCGATACCCAAGAGGGTGTGTCCAAAAGCCACTCCGAGGTTGCGCAGCACTGTGGAATCGGTGAGGTCGCGCTGCCAGCGGCTGATTGGTAACTTTTCTGAGAAGTGACGGAGCAGAGCGTTCGCAACCCCGAAATTCCCCTCGGAGTTCTCAAAATCGATGGGGTTGACCTTGTGCGGCATGGTGGACGATCCCACCTCGCCCTTGACCACCCTTTGGGTGAAGTATCCGAGCGAGATGTAGCCCCAGAGGTCCCGGTCGAGGTCGATCAGGATGGTGTTGCAGCGGCCAAAGGCATCGCACAGCTCTGCCGTCCAGTCATGTGGCTCGATCTGGATGGTGTAGGGGTTGAAGGTCAGCCCGAGCGACTCGACGAAACGGCGCGCCAGTGTCTGCCAGTCGAGGTCGGGGTACGCGGCCAGGTGCGCGTTGTAGTTGCCCACCGCGCCGTTCATTTTGCCGAGGATCTCGACCCGCGCGAGGCTGGCCCGCGCCCGCTGCAGCCGGTAGACCACATTGGCGATCTCTTTACCGAGTGTGCTGGGTGTGGCCGACTGCCCGTGAGTGCGGCAGAGCATCGGCAGGTCGGCGAGGCGATGTGCCATGTCGCGCAGCGTCTGGATGACTTGGTCGAGTTGCGGTAGCAGCACCTCGTCGCGGCCGGCCCGCAACATCAGCGCGTAGGAGAGGTTGTTGATGTCTTCTGAGGTGCAGGCAAAGTGCAGGAAGTGGGTCGCTGCGGCGACTTCGGGGTTGCCGGTGAAGCGTTGTTGCAGCCAATACTCCACCGCCTTCACGTCATGGTTGGTGGTCGCCTCGATGGCTTTGACTGCGGCGCCGTCTTCGTCCGAGAACCCTGCGGCGGCGGCATCGAGCTGGTCGAGGGTGTCGGGGGTGAAGGCTGGCAAGTCGGGGATGCCCGGCTCGGCCGCCAGCGCCTTGAGCCATTCGATCTCTACCCGGGTGCGCATGCGGATCAGGCCGAGCTCGCTGAAATGCGTGCGCAGCGGGGCCACCTTGGCGGCGTAGCGGCCGTCGAGCGGGGAGAGGGCGGTGAGGGCCGGATCGGGATTGGCGCGTGAGGCAGACATGGCGTACTCGGTGGGCGCAAAGGCGAGCGCGCATGATACTGGATGGCCGTCTTTAGACTTTTGCCATGCCGTAGATGCTGTTGCTGCTGCGAGGCGTACGTCGCGCCGGCAGGCTGTTGCGCATTCGCCGGTGGATGAACTTCCCGCGCCGTGTCGCGTCCGAACGGCATGCCCGAACTCCCCGAAGTTGAGACCGCGCGCCGCGGCATCGAGCCGCATGTCGCCGGGCGGGTGCTCGCCGGCGCGGTGGTGCGCGAGCCGCGTTTGCGGTGGCCGGTGCCTCACGACCTCGACGTTCAGTTGCGCGGGCGCTGCGTGGCAGGCCTCACTCGTCGCGGCAAGTACATCCTGTGCGATCTCGGCGATACGCACCTGCTGCTGCACCTTGGCATGTCGGGGAGCCTTGCGGTGGTCGACGCCGATGCGCCACCCCGCAAGCATGACCACGTCGATGTGTTGCTTGGCGACGGCCGCGCCCTGCGTCTCCACGACCCGCGGCGCTTCGGGGCCGTGCTGCTGGTACCCGGGGTGCCTGAGCACCACCCGCTGCTGCGCGGGCTCGGCCCCGAGCCACTCGACCCTTGTTGGGACGGGCAGTCGCTCTGGCGGGACACACGTGGCCGTTCGGCGGCGATCAAGACGGTGATCATGGATGCCCATACCGTGGTCGGTGTCGGCAACATCTACGCCAGCGAAGCACTGTTTCGGGCGGGTATCCGCCCTGGCACCGCTGCGCAGAGGCTTACCCGCCCTGCTTGCACGCGCCTGGTGGCCGCTATCCGCGAGACGCTCGAGGAGGCCTTGGCGGCCGGTGGTAGCTCGCTGCGCGATTATGTGCAGGCCAATGGCGACCTTGGCTGTTTTCAGCTCGAGCACCGGGTCTACGGCCGCGCCGGCCAGCCTTGCCTGGTCTGCGGCAGCGAGATCCGGCTGGCGCGCATGGGGCAGCGCTCGACCTTCTGGTGCCCCGCCTGCCAACGTTGATCGCCCGGCAGGCAGGCCGCCGTCTGCTAGGCTTAGGGCTATGAACATCGACGCCTTCATCTCCACCCTCGACAACGCGCTGCGTACCCTCGCGGCGCCTGCCCACAGCCGTCGCCCCATTCCCGGCGAGGATCTGCCGGAGGCTGAGCTCGACGCTGCACAGAGGCTCGAGGTGGCCCGCCTGATGCGGGTCAACCATGTCGGTGAAGTGTGCGCGCAGGCGCTGTATGCCGGGCAGGCCCTCACCGCTCGGGATTCGCGTGTGCAGGCAGCCATGCGCGAGGCGGCGCAGGAAGAGACCGAGCATCTGGCGTGGACCGCGCAGCGGATCGGCGAGCTGGGCGGCCGGACCAGCCTGCTCAATCCAGTGTGGTATGCCGGTTCCTTTGCCATGGGCGCCCTGGCCGGTGCGCTTGGCGACCGGGTCAACCTGGGCTTCCTCGCCGAGACCGAGCGCCAGGTCTACGACCACCTCGAGGAGCACCTCGGCCGTCTGCCTGCGCAGGATGCCAAGTCAGCAGCCATTCTCAAGCAGATGCAGGACGATGAGGACCATCATCGCCAGACTGCCATCAAGGGCGGTGGCGTGGAGTTGCCCTCGCCCGTGCAGGAGGCCATGCGCCTGGTCTCCAAGGTGATGACGCGTACCGCCTACTGGGTCTAGCGCGACGCCCTTTGCAGCGCGCCGCCGGCAGGCGGTGGGTCTATCCCGGGACGCGGGGCTGCGCCATCCCGCAGCGCTAAGCCGCTGCGACCGGCTCCTGCACCACTTCGTGGCTATGCGTCACTTCGGCAGTCTTGGCCAGCATCATGGTGGCCGAGCAATACTTCTCGGCCGATAGCCGGATCGCGTGCTCGACGCGGTTGGGCAGCAGATTGCGACCCGACACCACGAAGTGCAGGTGAATCTTGGTGAACACCTTGGGGTCGGTGGCGGCGCGTTCGGCGCTGACCTTGACTTCGCAGCCGGTCACGTCCTGCTTGCTGTTGCGAAGAATGGTCACCACGTCATAGCTGGTGCAGCCGCCGGCGCCGATCAAAACCATCTCCATCGGTCGCGGACCGAGGTTACGACCGCCGCCTTCGGGGGCGCCGTCCATGACGACGGCGTGGCCGCTACCGGTCTCGCCGACAAAACACACATTCTCGAGTAGTTTTACGCGGGCTTCCAAGGCTTGCTCCTGCAGTCGATGCGATGGGCGCGGATGCTAGCACGGGCCTCAGGCGCCGACTTTGATGCGCAGCATCGCCGATTTGAGGCGCAGCCCCGGGGGCTTTCTCCGGTGTCAGGGGCGTCATGTTGAACTGGGCTTTCGCTCGTTGACGCATCCCGCCGCGGCGCACTACAATCTCGGGCTTTTGGTGAACCGGCTCTATGCCGCACGAGATTCCAACAATGAAAACCTTCTCCGCCAAGCCGCACGAAGTTCAGCGCGACTGGTTCGTGGTCGACGGCACCGACAAAGTGCTCGGCCGACTGGCCTCTGCTATCGCGCACCGTCTGCGCGGCAAGCACAAGGCCATCTACACGCCGCACGTCGACACCGGTGACTTCATCGTCGTCGTCAATGTCGAAAAGATCAAGGTCACCGGCAACAAAGCGCTGGACAAGAAGTACTACCGTCACAGCGGCTATCCCGGTGGCATCACCGAGACTACCTTTGGCAAGATGCAGCAGCGCTTTCCGGGCCGCGCATTGGAGAAGGCGGTCAAGGGTATGTTGCCCAAGGGCCCGCTTGGTTACGCCATGCTGAAGAAGCTCAAGGTGTACGCCGGCGACAACCATCCGCACAGCGCCCAACAGCCGCGCGCCCTGGAAATCTGAGGAGTCACCCAGTGATCGGTAATTATTACTACGGAACCGGCCGCCGCAAGAGTTCGGTCGCCCGCGTCTTTATCCAGTCGGGCAGCGGCAAGTTCGTCATCAACGGCAAGTCCATCGACGAGTACTTCGCTCGCGAGACCGGCCGCATGATCGCCCGCCAACCGCTGGAGGTCACCGAGCACGTCAACCAGTTCGACGTCACGGTCAACGTTGACGGCGGCGGCGAGACCGGACAGGCCGGTGCGGTGCGTCACGGTCTGGCCCGTGCGCTGGTCGACTACAACGCCGACCTCAAGGGCGAGCTGCGTCGTCATGGACTGATGACCCGCGATGCCCGCGAGGTGGAGCGCAAGAAGGTCGGTCTGCACAAGGCGCGTCGGCGCAAGCAGTTCAGCAAGCGCTAAGGCCGCAGAAAAAACCGCCTCCGGGCGGTTTTTTTTCGTTCGCACGGGAGGTTTCAATGGTCCAAGACACACAGCCCATCAAGGTCGGCATCGTCGGTGGCACCGGTTACACCGGCGTCGAACTGCTGCGCCTGCTCGCCGCGCACCCGGCCGTGCAACTCGAGGTCATCACCTCGCGCGGTGATGCCGGCACGCCGGTTGCCGCCATGTTCCCCAATCTCAGGGGGCGGGTCGATATCGCCTTCACTGTGCCGGATGCTGCCGCGCTGGCCGGCTGCGATGTGGTGTTCTTTGCCACACCCAATGGCATTGCCATGCAGGAGGCCGGTGCTCTGCTGGACCGGGGGGTGCGCGTCATCGACCTCGCTGCGGATTTTCGCATCAAGGATGTGGCCGACTGGCAACGCTGGTACGGCATGACCCATGCCAGTCCAGCGCTTGTCGCCGAGGCGGTCTATGGCTTGCCGGAGTTCGACCGTGAGTCCATCCGCGGTGCACGCCTGGTCGCCAACCCGGGGTGTTATCCCACCGCGGTGCAATTGGGTTTCATGCCGCTGCTGCGCGCTGGTGTGGTCGATGCCTCATCGCTGATCGCAGACTGCAAGTCGGGGGTCAGCGGGGCAGGGCGCAAGGCCGAGGTCCACAGTCTGCTGGCCGAGGCCGGCGACAATTTCAAGGCCTATGGTGTGCCCGGACACCGGCACTTGCCGGAGATCCGCCAGGGCTTGTCGGGCATCGCGGGCTGCGCGGTCGGGCTGACTTTCGTGCCTCACCTCACGCCGATGATCCGTGGCATCCACGCTACCCTTTACGCCCGTCTGACGGATGCGCGCGTCGATCTGCAGGCCTTGTTCTGCGAGGCCTACGCCAGTGAGCCCTTTGTCGATGTGATGCCGTCCGGCGCACACCCGGAGACGCGTTCGGTGCGCGGCGCCAACACTTGCCGCATCGCTGTGCATCGTCCGCAGGGGGGTGATACGGTGGTGGTGCTGTCGGTCATCGATAATCTGGTCAAAGGTGCTGCGGGTCAGGCCATCCACAACATGAACCTGATGTTCGGACTGCCCGAGGCCACCGGCATCGACGCCATCGCCCTGTTACCGTGAGGGTTGAAGCGCCCGCCGCCCGTCCTCATACTTAGCCCATTGCCGATTTGTAGGGAGCCCGCCATGAATGCCATCACCGACACCCCCGTCACTGCGGCACCGTCCGCCATCCTGCTCACCGACAGCGCGGTTGCCAAGGTGCTCGACCTGATCGCCGAAGAAGGCAATCCGGAGATTCGCCTGCGCGTGTTCGTCAGCGGTGGCGGCTGCTCGGGCTTTCAGTACGGCTTCCAGTTCGAAGAGTCGACAGCTGAGGACGACGCTGTCATCGAACGCGGCGGGGTCACGCTGTTGTGCGATCCGATGAGTTATCAGTACCTGGCCGGTGCCGAGATCGACTACACCGAGGGCATCGAGGGCGCTCAGTTCGTCATCCGTAACCCCAACGCCACCACCACCTGCGGCTGCGGCTCCTCGTTCTCGGTTTAAGCGGGTGGCGCCGGGTAGACGGCGCCCAGTACACGCAGACCGTGCGCGCCGGTCACGACCGGCAGATTGCCAGGGCGGCCCTCCAGTCTCCGTTTCGCCAGCCAGGCAAAGGCTGCTGCTTCCACGTGCATCGGGTCGAGCCCGATGGCCGATGTGGTGTCGACTGTGCAGTTCGCTAGCGCCGTGCGAAGCCGTCCCAAGAGGTCGGGGTTTCGCGCACCGCCGCCGCAAATCAGCACAGCGCGTGTCGCTGGCGCATGCTGACCGATGGCCAGCGCGATCGAACGCGCGGTGAATTCGGCCAGGGTGGCTTGCACGTCGGCCGGCGCGTAGGCATCCAGCGCCAAGCTCAGCAACCAATGCAGGTCGAACGCCTCGCGGCCACAGCTCTTGGGTGGCGCCTTGGCGAGAAACGGGTGGGCCAACATCTGCTCCAGCAGAGGCGATTGCACGCATCCGCTGGCCGACCAAGCGCCGTCGGCATCGAGTGGACGGCCCAGACAATGGCCGATCCATGCATCGAGCAGCACGTTGCCAGGCCCACAATCGAAGCCGCTCACCGGTTGTTGCGAATGCAGCAAGGTCAGGTTGGCCATGCCGCCGATGTTCACCACCACCCGAGGCGTCGCGGTCCCCAACAGGGCCGCATGAAAAGCCGGTACCAGGGGTGCGCCCTGGCCGCCGGCAGCCATGTCGGCGCTGCGAAAATCGCAGACCACGGCGGTCCCGGTGAGCTCTGCGAGCAGAGAGCCGTCCAGCAGTTGCACGGTGTAGCCGTCCTCGGGGCGGTGGCGCACCGTTTGCCCGTGGGCGCCCAGCGCGCTGACGGCACTCGGCGAGATCCCTGTCGCCTCGAGGAGGGGCGCGAGCGTGGCGGCGCAGTGGCGCGACAGGCCGATCGAGGCGCGTGCCGCACGAGCCAGTTCATCGTGCCCGCCGGCTTGCTGCAAGGCCAGCAGTTCGGCGCGCAATGCCGCCGGAAAGGGCAGGTGGTGGTGGTGCAGGGCGCCTACCGCGACGGTTTCGTCAGCCGCCACTGCGTGCGCAGCATCAGATTCGGGCGCGAGGTCCTCGAAACGGGCCAAGACCGCATCCACACCATCGAGGCTGGTGCCGGACATCAAGCCGGCAAACCATTTCGCAGCGGGTTCGGTCCGGGCGCCGCCGGCCATCACTCGAAACGGGCGGCGACGGTCTGTTTGGCGAAACCGATGTGACGCAAGGCGAGCGTGCGTTGTTGCTCGAAGGCCAAGCGGGCTTCTCCGGCGAGCGGTGCAGCCTCCGCGGTACGCACAGTCTGTGGGTCGATCTGCGCACCCTTGACGCGGAATTCGTAATGCAGGTGAGGGCCGGTGGCCAGTCCGGTCGCACCGACGTAGCCGATGGTCGAGCCTTGAGCCACGCGCGCACCACGGCGCACGCCGGGGCCAAAGCCTGACAGGTGCCCGTACGCGGTGCTGTGTCCGTTGCCGTGCGCGATCACCACCAGATTGCCGTAGCCGCCTGAGTAGCCGGCAGTCTCCACCACTCCGTCGGCGGTGGCGCGAACCTTGGTCCCGCTCGGTGCACCGTAATCCACCCCACGGTGCGCCCGCCATTCCTGCAACACCGGGTGGAAGCGCGCGGTCGAGAAGCCCGAGGTGACGCGCGAGAACTCCAGCGGCGACATCAGAAACTGCCGACGCAGACTCTTGCCGTCGGCGTTGTAGTAGGCGCCGCGCTGGCCGCGCGGCTCGAACCAGTAGGCAGCGTGGGTGGCGTCACCGTTGTGGAATTCGGCGGCGAGCACACGACCGCTGCCGGCCACCTCGCCGTTGCGCAGGTTCTGTTCGAACACCACCCAGAAACGGTCGCCCTTGCGCAGGCCGCGGTGAAAATCGATAACGCCGGAAAAGATCTCGGCGAGCTGCACGGCGACGGCATCAGGGATACCGGCATCGTCGGTGGCAGCGAACAGGGAGCTGCGAATCTCGCCGCTGGCGTAGCGCGGTGCGGTCTGCAGGGCGACGTCTGCGAGGCGTACCGCAAGCGTTTCGCCAGTGGTGTCGATGTCGACCCGACGCCCATCAGCGCCTTGGAACGAGAGGCTTTGCAGACGCCCCTCGGCGTCGACTCTGACATCGATCGCCTGGCCTGGCTTGAGATTGCCCAGTACACGACGGGTCGGGGCATCGCTCATGAGACGAGCGGTATCTTGACCCGCCACGCCAGCACGCGACAGCACGGCGCCCATGGTGTCACCGCGGCGCACCACAGGGGCGAAGCTGAAGGCCCGCTCATCTTCGAGCCCCACCGGCTCAAGCGAGAAGCCTTCGGGCGCCTCCACGCGGTGCAGGGTCTGTAGGTCGAGACTGCTTGGCGGCGCCACGCCGAAGGCGGTAAACACCACCAGCGAACCTGTCGCGGCAAGCACGGTACCGATGCCGGCACGCCACAAACGGTGGCGCTGCTCGGCGGAGAGTCGGGCGCGGAAGTCGGTCATTGAGGCAAAATTAACACAATCGTGTCGTCCGGCAAACCCACCTTGGCAACCGCAAACCATTTTGTCTGTCGTGTCAATGACTGGCAGCGGCGGGCTGGGCGTCACGGCCTGCCTTGGCAAGGTGGCGGTCCATACCGTGTCTGGTTGTCGGAGGTGATGCTGCAACAGACCCAGGTCGCCACTGTCGTGCCGGCTTTTATTCGGTTTCTCGAACGCTTCCCCGATGTGGTCACGCTCGCTCAGGCACCGCTCGATGAGGTGCTCGGCCTTTGGTCGGGCCTTGGGTATTACAGCCGAGCCCGCAATCTGCATCGGGCGGCTTGCGAGGTGGTGGCGCGAGGCGGCTTTCCTGAATCGCTCGAAGAACTGATGCGACTGCCCGGGGTCGGTCGCTCGACCGCTGCCGCCATCGTCTCTCTCGCCTTCGACCGGCCCGCAGCCATCCTCGACGGTAACGTGCGGCGCGTGTTCGCCCGCCATGCCGGCGTCGAGGGCTGGCCCGGCGACCCGGCGGTGGCGCGTCGGCTGTGGATTGAGGCCGAGGCGCGCCTGCCGGCACCTGAGGCGCCCGCAGGCACCGCGCGCACCTATACGCAAGCGCTGATGGACCTCGGGGCCACCGTGTGTCACCGACGCCGGCCCGCCTGCACCGCCTGCCCGGTGGCCAGCGACTGCGTGGCCCGGGCGCACGACCGCGTGGCGAGTGTGCCGGCACCACGGCCGTCGCGTGCGCGGCCTTTGCGGCGCATCGGCTTGCTTCTCGACGCAGGCGCCAGCGGTGTGGCCCTGGTGCGTCGACCGGAGCGCGGCGTCTGGGGCGGGCTCTGGTGCCTGCCGGAGGGCAGCGCCGCCGCACCCTGGCACACCGTGCATCACGATCTGACGCACGTACGCCTCGAGATCGTCGTGGGCCGGGCAGAGGCGGCGGCCGCAATGTCGACGGCAAGCGCAGCGCTGACCGGCGGCGTCCGCCGGTTCGCCTGGGACGAGGTCTGGCCGCTCGGTCTGCCACGGCCGGTCCGTGACATCCTGCAGATGGCCCATCGCCAGTGCATGACGACCGATCTGCCGGTGGCCTCATGAGCGCGCACAGCTTCGGGGTACGCGTCTACTACGAGGACACCGACGCCGGTGGGGTGGTGTACTTCGCCAACTACCTGCGTTTCATGGAGCGCGCCCGCACCGAATGGCTGCGTCAGCTCGGCTACGGTCAGTCGGCCCTTCGCGAGCAACAGGGCATCCTGTTCGTGGTGCGCAGCGTCGACGCGGTCTACCACCGGCCGGCCCGGCTCGATGACGCGCTCACCGTACAATCAAGGTTGACTGCCCTCAGCCGGCTGGCCCTGCGTTTCGAGCAATCGGTCGAGCGCGACGGCGAGACGCTGGCTTCGGGTGGCAGCGACGTGATCTGCGTCGGGGCGACCTCGTTGCGGCCCTGTCGCATGCCGCTGCCGCTTGTGCGGGTACTCGAAGCGGTGCTCGACGACGCCGGCGCAGCCGGCTTCACGCTGCCGTCACCTGCGGTCTGAATCTCCTGCCAGTCTTAACCCCGCGAACCGGAACTCCGAACCGATGAATGCCAGCGCCGACCTCTCTTTGCTCTCCCTGATCCTCGACGCCAGCGTGCTGGTCCAGCTTGTCATGTTGGTCTTGCTGGTGGCCAGCGGGTTGTCCTGGTGGCACATCTTCCGCAAGCGTTTTGCCATCGCCGAGCAACGCAAGTTGGCGGAGGCCTTTGAGCAGCGCTTCTGGAAGGGCGGCGACTTGCAGATGCTCTACCAGGGTCTCGCCGGCTCTGACGGCGGCGCCATGGGCCGGGTGTTCCGCGCCGGCTACGAGGAGTTCGTCAAGCTGCACAAGCAGGGTGGGGTGGATGCAGCCTCAATGTCCGACAGCACTCGCCGTGCCATGCAGGCCACCTACCGCCGCGAGATGGATGCGCTGGAGTCGCACCTGTCGTTCATTGCCTCGGTCGGTTCGGTGTCGCCCTACATCGGGCTGTTCGGCACGGTCTGGGGGATCATGAACTCGTTCCGCGGGCTGGCCAATGTGTCGCAGGCCACGCTCGCGCAGGTCGCCCCGGGCATCGCCGAGGCGCTGGTGGCCACTGCCATGGGCCTGTTCGCCGCCATCCCGGCGGTGATCGCCTATAACCGCTTCAGTGACGACATCGACCGCCTGTCGATCCGGCTCGAGAGCTTCATGGAGGAGTGCGCCAACATCCTGCAGCGCCAGTCCTCCCGCGGCGCGCGCTAGGAGCCCCTGATGAGCGCCCGTCGCCAGCGCCGCCTCAAGGCCGAGATCAACGTCGTGCCCTACATCGACGTGATGCTCGTGCTGTTGGTCATCTTCATGGTCACTGCGCCGATGGTGCAGCCGGTCGAGATCACCTTGCCTGCGGTGGGCAAAGGCGCTCAGCCGGCCGCCAAGCCGGTCGAGGTACGGGTCGACAGCGAGGGCCGCCTGCAGTGGCGCGACCTCGCCATCGGTGACGCCTTTGCCGGGGGCAACGAGGGTGCCCTGGTGGCAGCCGTCAAGGCGGCGCAGGCACAGGACCCGCAGAAGCCGGTGGTGATCGCGGCCGACAAGGCAGTGCGCTACGAAAAGGTGCTTCGCGTGATGGACATCTTGCAGCGCGAGAACGTCGCCCGGGTCGGCTTGTTGGCGCAGCCGCTGCCGCCCGCACCGCGACGCTGAGCGCACTGCGCATCAACAGGCCTGCGTGAAGACGCCCTTGACCGCCGACCGCCTTGTGGCCAGTGAGCGCCGCGGCATCGCTGGGCTGCTGGCCGTGCTGGTGCATCTGCTGTTTTTGGGCCTGATGGTGTTCGCAGTGAGTTGGCAGACCAAGCCGCAGCCGGTGGTCGCTGAGGTGTGGGCGGATTTTCCCGCACCGGATGCTGCCGCGCCACCACCCAAGCCGGAGCCTGCCCCCGCAGAGCCAACGCCGCCGCCACCGAAGCCCGCGCCGAAGCCGACGCCGCCCGAACCCGAGCCTGCACCTGAGCCGCCGCGGCCCAAGGTGGCCGAGCCGCCGCCCAAGCCAGTGGCGGAGCCCAAGGTCAAGACGCCACCTACACCCGAGCCGAAGGCCGACATCGCACTCGAGAAGGAGAAGAAGCGCAAGGAGGTCGAGCGCTTGGCCGAGGTCGAGGCGCGGCACAAGCGCGAACTGGCGGAGGCAGCACGTCGCGACGAGGAGTCGCGACGCGAGGCAGAGGCCGCCAAGGCCGCTGCGCAGGCGGCCGAGCAGGCGCGTGCTCGCGAGCAGGAGGCGGCGCAGGCGGCAGCCGCTGAACAGCAGCGCCAACGCGATGCGCTTGCGGCCCAGCAGGCGCAGGCTCAAGCCCAAGCGGCGCAGCAGGCGAGGGCCCGGGCCACCGACCTCTACCGCGCTCAGATCATGCGGGCGGTGCGCTCGCGGCTGGTCGAGCCGGCGGGTGTGCAGGGCAATCCGCAGGCCGAGGTCAAGGTGCTACAGCTGCCCAACGGCGAGGTGGTGTCGGTCAAGGTGACCAAACCGAGTGGAAACCCAGCCTACGACGAGGCTGTCGAGCGTGCGGTGCTTGCAGCCAGCCCCCTGCCCCTGCCGGCGGACCGAGGCCTTTTTAACCGCGATGTGGTGTTGCAGTTCCGCCTGCGCGAATAGGCGGTCCGGCCGCGCAGACGCTCTGGAACTGGCGAGGTGCCAGCCTCGTCTTAACCGTCCCGACGCCTCGATTAGGCTATCCTCACGCGCATGCTCACCGCCCTGCGCCGCTGCGCGCTCACCTTGGCCCGTCTCGCGATCCTCGGGGGCGCGCTCCTGCCGTCTGCGGTGCGCGCCGAGGCGCTCAACGTCGAGATCATCGGGGCCGGGGCCAACCAGATCCCGGTTGCCATCGCGCCTCTGGCCTCCGAGCCCTTGTTGCCGGAGAGCCTCACCGCTGTGGTCAACGCCGATCTTGCGCGCAGCGGGCTATTCCGCCTGATCGATGCAAGCGCCATCTCGCCACGCCCGGCCGAACTGGCACAGCTCAACGTGGCCGAGTGGCGCGCGCAGGGTGCGGATGCGATGCTCATCGGGCGGGTCAACCCGGCGCCGAACGGCAAGGTGGAGGTTCAAGTGCGGCTGGTCGACCTGACCTCCAGCCGTCAGTTGCTCGGCCAGAGTTATGTCATCGAATCGCGGCAGGTGCGGGCAACCGCGCATCGCATCGCCGACCTCATCTTTGAGCGGCTCACCGGCATCCCGGGCGTGTTCAGCACCCGCGTGGCGTATGTCACTCGCCTCGGCAAACGTTTTGAGTTGATGGTTGCCGATGCCGATGGCTACAACCCGCGGACCGTCTTCAGCTCGACCGAGCCGATCATCTCGCCACGTTGGTCGCCGGACGGTGGACGCTTGGCCTATGTCTCGTTCGAGCGCAAGAAACCGGTGGTGGTGGTGCAGACGCTCAACTCCGGCGAGCGGCGTTTCGTCGCCGAGTTCAAGGGGTCCAACTCTGCCCCGGCGTGGTCGCCCGACGGGCAGCGGCTCGCGGTGGTGCTCACTCGCGACGGGTCCTCGCAGATCTACCTCATCCCCGCCACGGGTGGAGAGCCGCAACGGTTGATGAAGACCTCGCCGGCCAATGACACCGAGCCCTCTTTCAGCTCCGATGGCAGGGTGCTGTTCTTCACTTCCGACCGGGGCGGCGGTCCACAGATCTATCGCGTGCCGGTGGCTGGGGGCAATGCCGAGCGTCTCACCTTCGAGGGCG
Source organism: Betaproteobacteria bacterium (assembly GCA_009923755.1). Classification (GTDB taxonomy): domain Bacteria; phylum Pseudomonadota; class Gammaproteobacteria; order Burkholderiales; family UBA3065; genus UBA3065. The sequence goes on from RFSW01000005.1 coordinate 25,216, forward strand.
ACTACAACGTCTCGGCGCGGCCTTCGCCAGATGGCAAGTCGATCGTTTTCGTTCAGCGCAGCGCCGGCCGCTTCCGCATCGTCACGCAGGATCTCGGCAACCGTCAGGTGCTGCCCGTCACTGACGGCCCGGTCGATGAGAGTCCGAGTTTCGCGCCCAATGGGCAGATGGTGCTGTTCAGCCGGATGCAGGGTGCGCGGGGCGAGCTGGCTGCGGCGTCGATCGACGGCCGGGTGCGTCAGCGTTTGAGCCTCTCGAGTGGCGATGCGCGTGAACCCGCATGGGGTCCAGTGGGTCAGTAGACAGAATCGAGCAGTGGCGGTGCCGTTTGAGGATAATCCGCCCGGTCCAAGTCAATCCCGCGGCTGCCCGGCCGCCACAACAGGAGAACGCAAGATGAATCAAGTTCACGCCAACATCCTTTTGGCCGCCGCCGTGACGCTCGCTCTGGCCGGTTGCGCCAGCAAGAAGCCGGCCGGCGCCGAAGGCGCAGCCATCGAGGAGCGTGGCGCGGCGTCCAGCAGCGCGTCTGATGGCAAGTCCTCCAGCACCGGCAAGGACGCGGTGGTCGCGCGCAGCCTGGGTGACGAAGGCGATGGCTCGGGCGACGTCGCCGGCGCTCCGTCGGCACGCCAGATCTTCTTCGATCTCGATCAGTACACGGTCAAGCCGGAGTATCAGGGCGTGGTCCAGGCCACGGCCGATTTCCTCAAGAGCAAGCCCAAGGTTCGCGTCATCATTCAGGGCAATACCGACGACCGCGGCAGCCGCGAGTACAACCTCTCGCTCGGACAAAAGCGTGCCGAGTCGGTGCGCAGGGCGCTTGGTGTGCTCGGTATCGGCGAAGACCGCATCGAGGCCGTGAGTTTCGGCGAAGAGAAGCCGATGGCCGAGTGCCATGACGAGTCCTGCTGGTCCAAGAACCGTCGCGCCGACATCGTCTATCAGGCCCGCTGATGCGTCTGCGCCGACTCGTCGCCGGCCTGTTGGCCGCCAGCCTGTTGGCGGCCTCGCCGGCGTGGGCCATCTTTGGCGATTCCGAGGCGCATAAGCGCATCGACGAGCAGGTCAAGGCCCTGCAGGCGGCAACTGAGCAGATGCGCGCCCTTGATGGGCGGATCGGCGCGGTCGAGGGCACCGTCAACGGCGGCACGCTACTCAATCTGCTCAACCAGATTGAGGCGCTGACCGCCGAGATCGCCCGTCTGCGTGGCGAGCTTGAGGCGGCCAACAACCGGCTTGATATCGCCGACAAGCGCGCCCGCGACCTCTACCTCGATGTCGACGGCCGGCTGCGCGTGTTGGAGACACCACCGCCGGTCGCAGCGGCCCCGGCAGCTCCCACGGCGCCCGCGGCCAGCAGCCAGCCGCCGACCGCCCCGCCGGCCATTGCCGACACCGGTCTGCGCCCTGATGCGCCGCCAGCCGAGACTGTGCCGATGCCGGCAGTGAGCACCGGTGCGCAACCCACACCCGCGACCGCGCCGAGCCCGACGGGCGCGCCCAAAGGCGGGCCGGTCGCTCAGCTCGCCCCGGCCCGGCCCGGCTCAGCGGGCGAGCTCGCCAGCGAAGCGGCTGCTTATGAGGCGGCGCACGCCGCTCGGCGCGAGGCGCGCTATGGCGAGGCGGCGCGCTTGTTCCAGCAGTTCATCGCCGCTCACCCCAACAGCCCGCTGGCCGCACCGGCGCAGTACTGGACCGGTGATTCGCTGTTCAACACCAAGGACTATGCCGGCGCCATCGCCGCGCAGAAGCGGCTGCTCGACACCTGGCCGGGCAGCGCCAAGGTGCCGGACGCCCTGCTCAATATGGCGAGCGCCATGCGTGACGGCGGTGACCTGACCGGTGAGCGCAAGACGCTGGAGCAGCTGGTCGCCCGCCATCCGGCGAGCGAAGCCGCGGAGAAGGCGCGCAAGCGTCTGGCTGCAAAGCGTTGATGCCCTTGCAAGGCGCGTCTGGCGCTACGCTGGCCGACCCGCTCGCGCTGGGCGTTCTGCGCGTCAACGAGGTGTTCCTGTCGGTTCAGGGCGAATCCAGCCGGGTCGGCTTGCCGACCGTCTTTGTGCGGCTGACCGGCTGTCCGCTGCGCTGCCGATGGTGTGACACCGAGTACGCGTTCCACGAGGGGGCGAACCGCAGTGTGGCCGACCTCGTCGACGACATCCGCCGGCACGGCGCGCGTCATGTGTGTGTCACCGGCGGTGAGCCGCTGGCGCAGCCGTCTGTGCACGCACTGATGAGGGCTCTGCTGGACGCTGGCCACGAGGTGTCGCTTGAGACCAGCGGCGCGCTCGACACCGCACCCGTCGATCCGCGGGTGCGCGTGGTGATGGACCTCAAGTGCCCCGATTCCGGGGAGGTCGGGCGCAACCGGTGGGCCAATCTGGCGCATCTGCGGGCGCACGACGAACTCAAGTTCGTGCTTGCCTCGCGCGCCGATTACGACTGGATGCGCGAAGTGCTCCAGCGCGAGGGTCTGACACAGCGCTGCGGTGTGCTCGCCTCGCCGGTCTGGGGCGAACTCGACCCCGCCCGATTGGCCGAATGGATCCTTGCCGACCAACTTGACGTGCGTTTGCAGGTGCAACTGCACAAGGTGCTCTGGCAGGACGCGCGCGGACGATGAGCGGGCAGGGCGGGTTGCCGCTGGAGGCGGGTAGCGGCCGTCGCGCCGTGGTGTTGCTGTCGGGGGGGCTCGACTCCGCCACCACCCTGGCGGCAGCGGTGCGCGCTGGCTGGGCCTGTTACGCCTTGTCGTTTGATTACGGTCAGCGCCATGGGGTCGAGATCGAGGCCGCCCGGCGCCTGGCGAGCGCGCTCGGCGCTGCAGCGCATCGGGTGGTGCGGCTGGATCTGGCGGTGTTTGGGGGTTCGGCGCTGACCGACCCCGCCATCGCGGTGCCGGAGACGCCCGGCGAGGGTATTCCAGTGACCTATGTCCCGGCGCGCAACACGGTGTTTCTGTCGATGGCGCTGGCTTGGGCAGAGACGCTCGACGCGCACGACATCTTCATCGGTGCGAATGCCGTGGACTACTCCGGCTACCCCGATTGCCGACCGGATTATCTTGCCGCCTTCGAGGCGATGGCCAATCTGGCCACCCGAGCCGGCGTCGAAGGGTCGCGCATCCGCATCCGCGCGCCGCTGGTGGATCTCGCCAAGGCGGAGATCGTCAGACTGGCGATCGAATGCGGCGTCGATCCGGCCACCACAGTGTCTTGCTATCAGGCCGATGCGGCGGGTCGTGGGTGTGGCGTCTGCGATTCGTGTCGCTTGCGTGCCCGCGGTTTCGTCGACGCGGGACTCCCCGACACCACCCGCTACGCGCCGTAAAGCGGGTTCAGCTGCGGACCAGGATCACCGGTCGCGGCGAGTGATGAAGCAAGCGCATCGACACCGAGCCGAGCAGCACTCCCGAGAGGCCGCCATGCCCGCGGTTGGCTAGCACGATGGCCTGGCAGTCATGGCGCTCGGCGGCATCAAGGATGGCCGCGACCACGTCGCCCACCACGACGTGTGACTCATGCACAAGACCAGCCTCTTGCGCCAGTCGGCCGGCCTTGCGCAGCGCCTTGCGACCCTCGTCGCCGTGATATCGCTGCAGGTCCGCTTCGGCGATGAAGCGCCCGATGTTGCCGCGCACGGGCGCTTGCACGTTGAGCAGCACCAGTGTGGCAGGCGCACGCTGGGTGGCAGACAGCGCCACGGCATGGCGCACTGCCGCCAAGCTGCGCGGCGAACCGTCGACCGGCAGGAGCAAACGGGTACAGCCTCGGCTGTCCGTCCAAGTGGGCGCACTGCGCGTCATGGTCGATGCCCTTCCTCGATCGGGACCGGCGCGGTCGCCAACCGTCTGCGTTTGAGCACGCTGGCAACGGTCAGCACCAGAGCGACCCCGGCTACACCGCTGACCGTATGCAGCCAGCGGGCCGACTCCAGCAGCCCGGCGTGCGCCGGGTCGCTGACCAGGGTGACGCCGGCCACCCAGCCAAGCAGGCCGCCGCCACACGTGACGATGACAGGAAAGCGATCCATCCAGCGCATGATGATCTGCGACGAGAAAACGATCAGCGGGATGCTGATCAGCAAACCGAGAACCAGCAGCAACAGGCTTCCGTGGGCTGCGGCAGCGATACCGATGACGTTGTCCAGACTCATCACAAGGTCCGCCACCATGATGATGCGCACCGCCTGCCAGAAGCCTGAGGCTTCGCTGCTGTCACTGTCGGCCTCTTCACCCGGGATGATGAGCCGAACCGCGATCCATAGCAGCAGCAGGGCGCCGATGGTCTTGACCCAGGGCAAGTCGAGCAGCAGGGCGGCGAACACGGTGAGCGTGACGCGCAGGCCGATGGCGGCGGCGGTGCCCATCATCACTGCCCGCCGGCGTTGCACTTGGGGTAGTCTGCGCGCAGCCAGCGCGATCACCACGGCGTTGTCGCCCGAGAGGACGATATCGACGCCGATGATCTGCAGCAGGCCGACCCAGAACAGTGGCGTCTGCAACTCCTGGATAACGTCTGCCAGCAAGGGGCGGTACCGGGAACAAGGACCCGCGAGTATAGCCGTAGCCCCCGGCCCGGACCTCTGCCGATGCGCACGTACCTCGATCTGTTGCAGCACATCCTTGACCACGGTAGCGACCGTGCCGACCGCACCGGCACTGGCACCCGTTCGGTGTTCGGGTATCAGATGCGCTTCGACCTGTCGGCGGGCTTCCCGCTGCTCACCACCAAGAAGCTGCACACCCGCAGCATCATCCATGAGCTGCTCTGGTTCCTGCGCGGCGAGACCAATGTCCGCTCGCTACAGGCCGAGGGTGTCAGCATCTGGGACGAATGGGCCGACGCGGATGGCGAGCTCGGCCCGGTCTATGGCCATCAGTGGCGGCACTGGCCGGCGCGCGACGGTGGCGAGATCGACCAGATCCGTCAGCTGGTCGATGGCCTACGCCGTAACCCCGCATCGCGCCGGCACATCGTCACGGCGTGGAACCCGGCGGATGTCGATCGCATGGCGCTGCCCCCCTGTCATGCGCTGTTCCAGTTCCACGTCGCCAACGGCCGGCTCTCCTGCCAGCTCTATCAGCGCAGCGCTGACGTCTTTCTCGGGGTGCCCTTCAACATCGCCAGCTATGCCTTGCTCACCCATATGGTGGCGCAGGTCTGCGAGTTGCAGGCGGGAGATTTTGTGCACACCCTGGGCGATGCCCACCTCTACCTCAACCATCTGGAGCAGGCCCAGCTACAGCTCACGCGTGAGCCGCTGCCGCTGCCCAGACTCAGACTCGATCCACGGGTGAAGGACCTGTTCGATTTCACCTTCGACGACATCGTGATCGAGGGTTACGATAGCCATCCTCATATCCCAGCGCCGATCGCTGTCTGAGCGGAGCCTTAGAGCCATGCTGACGCCCAAGACCCTGACCCTGCTGGTGGCGCGCAGTCGCAACGGCGTGATCGGCGTCGACAACCGCCTGCCGTGGCATCTGCCAGAGGATCTCAAGCGTTTCCGTGCGCTAACCATGGGCCACCCGATCATCATGGGGCGGCGCACCTGGGATTCCATCGGCCGGCCCTTGCCCGGGCGTCGCTCGATCGTCGTCACCCGGGACACCGGCTGGAAGGCCGACGGTGCCGAGGTCGCGCACAGCATCGGCGAGGCGCTGGTGCGCTGCAGCGGCGCCGAGAAGCCGTTCGTGGTCGGCGGCGGCGAGCTGTACGAGGCCACCTTGCACCTTGCCACGCACATCGAGCTCACTGAGGTCGACATCGACATCGAGGGCGATGTGCACTTCCCGCCGCTCGATCCAGCCCATTGGCGGGAGGTGGCGCGTCAACCGGGGCTCAGCGAGGGCGTCGGCTATTCCTTTGTCACCCTGGAACGGGTGATCGGGCTCAGCCTCGGCATCTAGCTGGCGTCAGCGGCCCTGCGAGCTGCCGCCACGCGGCGTCTTGCGGCGCTTGCCGGCCATCTGCCGGTCGCGCGAACGAGTATCGAGGCTACCCCCACGCCGCTTCGGCGTGTCGGCTGCGCTGCGCCTCGAGCCGGGCACGCGCGGCGTAGCAACACGCCGTTTGCTCAGCACCGCCACCGGCTCACTGGGCGGCTGAGGCCGCCACAAGACCAGCGTCTTGCCGATGTGCTGGATCGCTTGGGCGCCGGTCGCCGCGCAGAGCGACTCGAGCATCGCCTCGCGGTCCTCTCGGGCATCATCGATGATGCGCACCTTGATGAGTTCGTGGGCCGTGAGCGCGCGGTCGGTCTCACCGATCACGCCCTCGCTGAGGCCATCGCTGCCGATCTGCACCACCGGTTTGAGGGCGTGCGCGCGGGCGCGCAAGGCGCGGCGTTCGCTGGCGGTAAGGGTCGGCGCGGGTAGCGCGCCGTCGTCGGGCAAGGGTCGATCGGTCATGGGCGGATGATACGGCAGGTGCAGCCCGCCCCGCGGCGCATCGTAGAGGCCCGATAATGGGCGTCATGATCAAACGAGCCGGAAGCAAGCGGTGGATGCGCGAGCATGTCACCGACCCCTTCGTCAAACAGGCGCAGAAGGATGGCTACCGGTCACGGGCCGCCTACAAGCTCCTTGAGATCGCGCAAAAAGATCGCCTGTTGCAAGCCGGCGCGATCGTCTTCGATCTGGGCGCTGCGCCCGGTGGCTGGTCGCAGGTGGCTGCACGCGCGGTCGGCCAGTCGGGGCGCGTCTATGCCGTCGACCTGCTGGCGGTGCAGCCGGTGCCGGGCGTACAGATTCTGCGCGGCGATTTCACCGCGGCGCAGACCCGCGCCGAGCTGCTCGCCCTGGCGCCGAGCGGGGCCGACCTTGTTTTATCCGATATGGCCCCCAATCTCACCGGTATCGTCGATCGCGACCAGCGTTTGAGTTTCGAGTTGGCCGAGTTGGCGGTCGTTTTTGCCGCCGAGGCCTTGCGCCCGGGCGGGTCGGTGCTGCTCAAGGTGTTTCAGAGCGAGTGGGTGGAGGGTCTGCGAGGCGCAATGGACGAACTTTTCACGCGTGTCGCCGTCCGAAAACCAGAGGCCTCGCGAGGGCGCAGTGCCGAGGTTTTCCTGCTCGGCACCGGGCTGCGCCACACGGTTGTGCGCAGTTCCATGAATCAGCCGTAGAATCAACCGGGAATCTCGGGCTTTGTCGGCCCGGTCTCGTTCCGTGAGGGGACATCGACTTGAACAATGTAGCCCGCAACATCCTCGTCTGGCTGGTCATCGCACTGGTAATGATGGCTGTCTTCAACCAGCTCGGCGACCGCCGCAGCGCGCAGACGCAAGTCGAGTACTCCCAGTTCATCGACGAGGTCAAGGGTGGCCGGGTGGCCAAGGTCATCATCGAAGGTCAGGTGATCCGCGGCGTTCGCACCGATCAAACACCCTTTACCACCTACGCCCCCAGCGATCCGTGGCTGGTTTCCGACTTGCTCAAGTCGGGTGTCAAGGTCGAGGCCAAGCCGCAGGAGGAGCCGTCGTTCCTGATGAGCCTGTTCGTCTCCTGGTTCCCCATGCTGCTATTGGTCGGTGTGTGGGTGTTCTTTATGCGTCAGATGCAGGGCGGTGGCCGCGGCGGCGCTTTCAGTTTCGGTAAGAGCCGTGCCCGTCTGCTCGATGAGTCGACCAACCAGATCACGTTTGCCGATGTCGCCGGGTGCGAGGAAGCCAAGGAGGAGGTGGCAGAACTCGTCGACTTCCTGCGCGACCCTTCGCGTTTCCAAAAGCTCGGCGGCCGTATCCCGCGCGGCGTGCTGATGGTCGGCTCGCCTGGCACCGGTAAGACCCTGCTCGCCAAGGCCATCGCCGGCGAGGCCAAGGTGCCGTTCTTCAGCATCTCCGGCTCTGACTTCGTCGAGATGTTCGTCGGCGTTGGTGCGGCGCGTGTGCGCGACATGTTCGAGACCGCCAAGAAGCAGTCGCCCTGCATCGTCTTCATCGATGAGATCGACGCCGTAGGTCGCCAGCGTGGTGCTGGCCTGGGCGGCGGCAACGACGAGCGGGAACAGACCCTCAACCAGCTGCTGGTCGAGATGGACGGCTTCGAGGCCAACTCGGGGATCATCGTCATCGCTGCCACCAACCGGCCTGACGTGCTTGACCCGGCGCTGCTGCGCCCGGGCCGGTTCGACCGCCAGGTGGTGGTACCGCTGCCCGACATCCGCGGCCGCGAGCAAATCCTCAACGTGCACATGCGCAAGGTGCCGATCGCGCCGGACGTCAAGCCCGAGATCCTCGCCCGCGGCACGCCCGGCTTCTCCGGCGCCGACCTTGCCAACCTGGTCAACGAGGCCGCGCTGTTCGCTGCGCGCGGCAACAAGCGTCTGGTCGATATGGACGACTTCGAGCGTGCCAAGGACAAGATCATGATGGGCGCTGAGCGCCGCTCCATGGTCATGCCCGAGCATGAGCGCCGTAATACCGCCTACCACGAGTCGGGCCACGCCATCGTTGCGCGGCTGCTGCCCAAGACCGATCCGGTCCACACAAGGTGACCATCATCCCGCGCGGCCGTGCGCTCGGCGTCACCATGCAACTGCCGCAGGAAGACCGTTACAGCATGGAACGCGAGCAGATCCTCGAGAATATCGCGGTGCTGTTCGGCGGTCGCATCGCCGAGGAGTTGTTCATGGGGCAGATGACCACCGGCGCCAGCAACGACTTCCAGCGCGCCACCGACATGGCCCGCCGCATGGTCACCGAATGGGGTATGAGCGACGCGCTCGGCCCCATGGTCTACGCCGAGAACGAGCAGGAGGTGTTCTTGGGCCGCTCGGTCACCAGCACCAAGAATGTGTCCGAAGCCACTCAACAGAAGGTCGACGGCGAGGTGCGGCGCATCATCGACGAGCAGTACGGGCTGGCCCGACGTCTGCTCGACGAGAACCGCGACAAGGTCCATGCCATGGCCCATGCGCTGCTCGAATGGGAGACCATCGACGCTGACCAGGTCAACGACATCATGGCCGGGCGGCCGCCGCGCAGCCCCAAGCCGACCGCTTCCACCAAGCCGCCGGCAGCGGGCGGCAGCGGCGGGTCTGCGGCGCCGGTCACGCCCAGCGAATCGCCTGCCTGATCGGTGATTTCAGCCGCCGGGGCCCGCCAAGTGCGGGCCCTTTCGTTTTCGGGCGGCGTTTTTGTCACAATCGCGCCATGACTGCACCCGCCGCCCCACTGACCTCACTCCGTTGCGGCACACACTCGCTGGATCTGTCGCGACCGTTGCTGATGGGCATCGTCAATGTGACGCCGGATTCCTTCTCCGATGGCGGCTTGCATGCCGACACCGGTGCAGCCGTGGCGCACGCCCGTGCCTTGCTTCAGGCCGGCGCCGACATCCTCGACATCGGCGGCGAGTCGACCCGCCCCGGTGCACAGCCGGTGAGCCTCGACGAGGAGCTGCACCGCGTCATCCCGGTGATCGAGGCTTTGGCCGCGGAGGGCGTGCCGCTCTCCATCGACACCTATAAGCCCGAGGTGATGCGCGCAGCGGTAGCCGCCGGCGCCAGCCTCATCAACGACGTGTTCGCCCTGCGACAGCCCGGGGCGCTGGAGGCCGCGGCGCAGACCAGTGCTGCGGTGTGTCTCATGCACATGCAGGGCACGCCCCAGACCATGCAGGCCGATCCGCACTATGCCGATGTGGTGACGGAGGTCACGGGCTTTCTGGCCCAGCGCGTGGCCGCCTGCGAGGCCGCCGGCATCGATCGTCACCGCATCGTGGTCGACCCTGGCTTCGGCTTCGGCAAGAGCACCGCCCACAACATCGCGCTGCTGCGCGGCCTTGGCAGCATCGTGCGGGGCACCGGCCAGCCGCTGTTGGCGGGGCTGTCGCGCAAGTCGGTGCTCGGGCGCATCACGGCCCGCGAGCAGGCTGCTGACCGCGTGGCCGGCAGCGTCGCCAGCGCACTCATCGCCGTGCAGAACGGCGCGCGCCTCCTGCGCGTGCACGATGTCGCGGCGACGCTCGACATGGTCCGCGTCTGGCAGGCGCTGGAGGCCGCATGAGCCGGCGCTGGTTCGGTACCGACGGGGTCCGTGGCGCGGTCGGCGAGGCGCCGATGACACCGGAGTTTGTCATGCGGCTGGGCCACGCTTTTGGTGTCGAACTGCAGCGCGAGGGGCGCAGTGGTCGCCCGGCAGTGCTGATCGGCAAGGACACGCGCATCTCCGGCTACATGCTGGAGGCGGCGCTCGAGGCGGGCTTGGCGGCGGCGGGTGTTGATTCGCATTTGGTGGGGCCCCTGCCCACCCCCGGCGTGGCTTACCTCACCCGGGCGCTGCGCCTGTCGGCCGGCATCGTCGTTTCGGCTTCGCACAACCCGTACCCTGACAACGGCATCAAGTTCTTCTCCGGCAATGGCGAGAAGTTGCCCGATGAGCTCGAGGCGCGCATCGAGGCGCAGCTGGAGGCGCCGTTGCGCTGCCGGCCGGCGGGCGAGCTTGGCCGCGCCTTCCGCATCGCCGATGCGGCCGGTCGCTATATCGAATTCTGCAAGAGCACCTTTCCCACTGAACTCGACCTGCGAGGCCTCAAGCTGGTGGTCGATTGCGCGCACGGTGCGGCGTATCACATCGCGCCGCATGTGTTCCACGAGCTTGGCGCCGAGGTGGTGGCCTTGTTCAACCAGCCCGACGGATTCAATATCAACGAGGCGTGCGGCGCCACCGAGCCGCAGGCTCTGGCGGCGGCGGTGCTGGAGCACCAGGCCGACGCCGGTATCGCCCTCGATGGCGACGCCGATCGCCTGATCATGGTGGACGCCGCCGGGCACGTGGTCGATGGCGATGCCTTGCTCTACGCCATTGTCCGTCAACGGCACGCGCGCGCGCCGGTGGCGGGGGTGGCCGGCACGCTGATGAGCAACCTTGGCCTTGAGCAGGCGCTCGGCCGCTTGGGCGTCGACTTCGGCCGCGCCGCCGTGGGGGATCGTTACGTCCTCGAGATGATGCGCGAACGCGGCTGGCTGTTCGGCGGCGAATCCAGCGGACACATCATCTGCCTCGACCGCCACAGCACCGGCGATGGCCTGGTGAGTGCGCTGCAGGTGCTGGCCGCCATGGTCGCAGAGCAGTGCGCGCTGGCCGACTTGCTGGCCGACTTGCGGCTCTGCCCGCAGGTGCTGCGCAGCGTGCGCGTGCCAACCGATTTTGATTGGCGCAACTTTGCGCCTTTGCAGGACGCCGCAATTGCCGCCGAGGGCGCCTTGGGGTCGCGCGGCCGTCTGCTGGTGCGCGCCTCCGGCACCGAGCCGCTGCTACGCCTGATGGTCGAGGCCGACGACGCAGCCCTGGCTCGCGAACTGGTGGATGCGCTTGCGGCCACTTTGCCGCGAGCCTGACCACGCCGTTTGGCCCGCACCCGCCTGTTGCGCCCATGCAACAGGCGTGCTTCAAAAGGGTGCTGATTTTGCCTTTGGTAACCTCTTTGTCATCTTTGCTTGCCACCCTCTTCCTAGGGAAACGTCCAGCTGATGTACCCCACCGTCCTTCCACGGAGATACGAAATGACCAAGTTCCACCCCAAGCGCCTTGCGCCTGTGAGTTCCGTTGCCGCCCTGGCCGCCGTTTTGGCGACCTTCAGCGCGCCCGCCGCCGCCAATATGGAGGCCCTGCTCGAGAAGCTGCATGCCAAGGGCGTGCTCTCGGATGACGAATACAAGGAAATGAAGCAGGAAGCTCGCGAGGCTGCCCGTGCCAACCGCGACTTCAAGGCCGAGATCATGGGTGACAAGGCCAAGCGCGAGCTGCCCACCGGCTTGAACGGTGCGTTCAGCAACAACTTCACGTGGACCAGCGGCGACGGTGCCAACTCGATCCGCCTGACCGGTCGTGTGCACGCCGATTATCGCTTTGTCGACAACGATTTCTCTCTTGCGCCGATCTCTGCAAATGATCGCGACACCGCGTCTGCGGCCGATGGTTTTGACCTTCGCCGTGTTCGCCTGGGTGCGAGCGGTACTTTGTTCCGTGACATTGATTACAACGCAGTTTTCAACATGGTCGGCAGTGCGCCGGTTGTCGATACGGCGTTTATGAACTTTAAGTATTTGCCAAACATGAACTTCCAGTTCGGTCGGTTTAAGCAGCCGTTCTCGCTGGGTCAGCTGACAAGCTCGAACGACATCGATTTCGCTGAGCGTAGCTACGTCGACCAAGTCATCCCGGGGAAAAAGATGGGTGCCATGGTTCATGGCGAGCCCAAGCCGGGTTTCACTTATGCAGCGTCGGTATTCCAAGAGGGCGAAAACGAAATCACCCAAGAGGACGGCGAG
>RFSW01000041.1 GCA_009923755.1 Betaproteobacteria bacterium
TGGAAGGCGCGCTCCATGACGATGATGGCCGGCTCGGTGATGCCCCTGTTGTGGCCGTGCAGGCGGGCCAGCTTGATGGCGCCTTCGTTGGCTTCGGCGCCGGAGTTGCAAAAGAACACGGCATCGAGGCCGGAGCGCTCGCACAACAGGTCGGCGAGCGCTTCTTGCTCGGCTACGCGATAGAGATTCGAGACATGGATCAGGCGTCCGGCCTGCTTGGCGATGGCCTCGACCAGGCGCGGGTGAGCGTGGCCGAGTCCGTTCACCGCCACGCCGGCTACGGCATCGAGGTAGCGCTTGCCGTCGGTGTCCCACAGCCAGGCGCCCTCTCCGTGACTGAAGGTGACCGGCAAGCGGCCATAGGTGTTCATGACGTGGGACACGTGAGCACTCCGCGAAACTTTTGATTGTTGAAGATTCGCCGCCTCTGCGCAAGGCCTCGGCGGACGGTGGGGGCGGCGGTAGAAAACCTTCCAAGCAATGTCAAGCAAATCCTGGTCGCAGGCAGGCCTCAGGCCGGCGGCCGCTGCGCCGACTTGGGGCGGAAGGCCACACACACGGCGGGGTCGGTCTCCACCCAGGCGGCGCCGATCAGGTCGAGGCAGTAGGGCACTGCGGCAAATACGCCATCGAGGGTCTCGCGGATGGCTTTGGGCTGCCCCGGCAGATTGAGGATGAGCGAGCGGCCGCGCACCGCGCCGACCTGCCGCGAGAGGATGGCGGTGGGCACGTATCGCAGGCTCACCGCGCGCATCTGCTCGCCAAAGCCGGGCAGTTCGCGTTCGGCCACCGCGCGCGTCGCATCCGGGGTGACATCGCGTGGGGCAGGGCCGGTGCCGCCAGTGGTGAGCACCAGACCGCAGCCTTGCTGGTCGCATAACTCGATCAGGGTCTGCTCGATGAGCGGCTGCTCGTCGGGGATGAGGCGCGTGACGGGTTCCCACGGCGTGGTGAGCGCGCCGCCGAGCCATTCGAGCAAGCCGGGCACGCCCTTGTCCTCGTAGATGCCGGCAGAGGCGCGGTCGCTGACCGAGACCACGCCGATGCGCAGGATGGCGGCGGGGGTCATGGGGCTTCTGCGGCGGGCGCGGCCTGAGCCTGGCTGCCGTTGCCAAGAGCGGTGCTGAGGGCGCGGAAGAGAGCGCGGGCGGCGCGCGGCGGCTTGCCGTGCGCGGTCTCGGCGTGCGCCTCGTCGATCAGTCGGCGCAGGGTGTCGGCGTCGGCGGCGGGGTGCTGGCGCATGAATTCGCCAAGGCCTGCCGGCTCATCGAGCAGCCGGTCGCGCCATTGTTCCACCTGCTGGAAGGCCAGTGCGGCGCGGCGCACGGCATCGCGGTCGGCGCCGAGCTGGCGGCGGATGTCGCTGGCATCGATGTCGCGCATCAGGCGGCCGATGTACTGGCGGTGACGGCGCAGCGCCTCGCGGCTACTCATCTTCTGGCCTTCGATCAGCGCGTCGTAGAGGTCGGCGCCGAGGCCTAGGCTGCGCAGCTTCTCCGGCTTGAGGCCGAGCAGTGTCTCGCCCAGTGATTGCAGGTCATGGGCGTCGCGCTTGCGGCGGGTCTTGCTGGGCGGGCGAGTGTCGTCGGTCATGCCGGTATGATACCGGCCGAAGCCTGCGCACCTTTGCGCCGGGCCTTGAGTCAGGATGCCTACCGTGTCAGACCCCCGCTTCAACCTGAGCGCCGAGCAGCTGGGCGCACTCGCCCGCCACGCCCTCGACACCGCGCAGCAGCTGGGCGCCAGCGCTGCCGAGGCGGACATCGGCCTCGGTCACGGCCTGGACGTCACCGTGCGGCTGGGCGAAGTGGAGACCTTGGAATACGCCCGCGACCGCGGCATGTCGATCACTGTCTGGCAAGGTCAACGACGCGGCCACGCCAGCACCTCCGACATCTCTGAAGCAGCGATCCGCGAGACGGTGAGCGCCGCGCTGGCGATCGCTCGGCACACCGGCGAAGACGCCTTCACCGGCCTGCCGGAGGCAGACACGCTGGCGTGGCAGGCCGCAGACCTCGACCTGTGCCATCCCTGGGCGCTGGAGAGTGAGGCTGCCATCCGCCTGGCCTGCGAGATGGAGGCGGCGGCGATGGCAGTGGACACCCGCATCGACAACAGTGACGGTGCTTCAGTGTCGACACACGTCAACCGCTTTGTCTACGCCAACACGCTCGGCTTTTGCCGCGGCTATGACTCGAGCCGGCACTCGCTGTATTGCTCGGTGATCGCTGGCGAGGACGACACCATGCAGCGTGACGACTGGTATAGCGTCGCGCGGGCGGCCGACCTGCTGGATGCTGCTGCCTGGGTGGGGCACCGGGCCGGCGAGCGCACGGTGGCGCGGCTAGGGGCACGCAAGATCGCCACCTGCGAGGTGCCGGTGCTGTTCGAGGCGCCGATCGCAGCCAGCCTGATCGGCCACTGGGCCGGTGCGGTGAGCGGCGGCAGCTTGTACCGGCGGTCGAGCTTCTTGTTGGACAGCGTGGGCCAGACGGTGTGGGCGCCGTGCGTGAGCATCGAGGAGGCGCCGGACCTGGCGCGTGGTCTGGGCAGTGCGCCGTTTGACAGTGAAGGGGTGCTGCCGCAGCGCCGGCTGATGGTCGATGCGGGGGTGCAGCAGGGCTACTTCCTCTCGACCTACTCGGCGCGCAAACTCGGCTTGCAGACCACGGGCAATGCCGGCGGCCCGCACAACCTGTTGGTGCGCCCGGGGCAGGCCGGTTTTGAAGAGCTGCTGCGCGAGATGGGCCGCGGCCTGCTGGTGACGGAGCTGATGGGGCAGGGTGTCAATCTGGTGACCGGCGACTACTCGCGCGGGGCCAGCGGCTTCTGGGTGGAGGGGGGGCGTATCGCCTACCCGGTCGAGGAGATCACCATTGCCGGCAACCTGCGCGACATGTTCCGCGGCGTGCGCGCGGTGGGCAGCGATGTGCTCGTGCGCGGTGGCCGCCAGTGCGGCTCGATCTTGCTCGACCGCATGACGGTGGCGGGGAACTAGCGGGGCGCCCTTGTCACGTGGCGTTTGCTCAGCTTTGGGGGCAAAACGTATCGCCCGTCGGGTGCTGCTGGGACAACTCGCGAACAGCTCTGCGTGGATCGCTCAAGCGGCAGGCTGCTGCCCGGGTTGCCGATTAACCCGTCGCCAGCCAGTGAACGATGCCTTGGGCGTTGAGGTCGATGTCCATCGCCAGCAGCGCCAGCGCTTCGCCCTCGTCGAGCGTGCTGCCGTGCGCCGCGAGTTCGCGCAGCAGATAGCCCCTGAGGTCGTCGGCTACCGAACGGTAGCGGTCCTTCTGCGTCTCAAAACGTGCGGCCTCGTGGCCAATGCGCACATGCGCATCCAGCCGGCGCAGCAGGTCATCGCGCAGCGCTGGCACGCCGTCGATACGCCCGAAGTGCGTCAGATAAAGGCATTCCGGTTTGAGTGCCGCCAGCCGCTCTACCGACTCGCGCATTGCCTCAGGCTCAAACTGCACTGGCGTGGTGGTGGGCACGATGAAGGCACGGCCGTCGACCGTCAGGTCGGGGTAGGCCAGTCCGAAGGTGTCGCCAGTGAAGATGCCGTTTGACGCCGAATCGAGCAGGGCGTGGTGGTGGCGCGCATGGCCCGGCGTGTCGAACAGCGTCCAGCGTCGCTCGCCGAAGTCAATTGTCATGCCTTCGGCGCTCTCCACCACTCGCTCTGCGGCGATCGGCAGGATGTCGCCATAGGTCTGGCGCAGGGTCTCTTCACCATACACTGAGGTGGCGCTGGCGATCAGTCGCGCGGGGTCGACCATGTGGCGCGCGCCGCGCGGGTGGACCAGCAGTCGCGCGTTGGGCAGGGCTTGCATGAGGGCGCCCGCGCCGCCGGCGTGGTCGAGGTGGATGTGCGTCAGCACCAACCACTCCACGTCGGCCGGGGTGCGGCCGCGCGCGACGATGGCATCGAGCACAGCGGGCACTGCGTGGCTGGTGCCCGTGTCGACCACTGCCAGCTTGTCGCCGGACTGCAGCAGGTGGATGCTGGCCATACGCGGACGCACGAGGTCGGCGTCGATGGCAGAGATGCCGTGGGCGTAGTCGAAGCGTGCGGCCATGCTGTCCTGTGATTGCGCGCCCCGTGGCCGGGGCGGCGAGTCTGCGTGGGCGCGATTCTACGCGAGCAGGGCGGGGGTTGTGCGCCGCAGCAAAGTTGGCCCGGCGTGCCGGGATGGCCTCTGGTCGCTGCGTCCGGTCGCTAAGCCCCGGGACCAACAGCGCAAGCATGCTGCCCGTTACGGCGTGGCGTGCCGCTCAGACCAACTGCGGCGGGGCGATGACGCAGCCCGATGCCACTTCGACGCGCCGGTCCACGCGCTCGAAGGCACTGGGCCGATGCGCCACCACCAGCACCGTGCGGCCGCCGGCGTGCTCGTCCATCAGCGCCGCCAGCACCCGCGATTCGGTGGCCGCATCCAGTGCACTGGTGGCTTCGTCGAGCAGCAAGATGGGTGCGTCGCGCAGCACCGCGCGAGCGATGCCGACGCAGACAACACGTGGCCCTTCTCGCCAACCAGCGTGTCTACCCCGTCTGGAAGCCGCGCGATGAGCTCGTCAAGGCAGGCGATGCGGCAGGCGCGCGCAAAGTCGGCCTCGTCGACGTCGCGCGACAGCGTGATGTTCTCGCGCAGGGTCAGGTTGAACAGCTCGGTCTCCTGCAGCACCACGGCGATTTGCCCCACCAGCGCCTCGTGGCGGATGTCCGCCAGGTTCGCGCTGCCGATGCTCAGGCGGCCCTGCTCGAGCGGGTAGAGGCCCAGCAGCAGCTTGATCAGCGTGCTCTTGCCGCTCCCCGATGGCCCGGCGACCCCAAGCGTCTCACCGCGTTGCAATGTCAGGTCGATCGGGCCGAGCGTGGCGCCGCCGGGGTAGGCAAAGCGTACGCCCTGCCAGCGGATCGCGTCCCAATCGTCGGGGAAGGGCGCGCTGCCGCCAGTGGGCGCTTGCAGCTCGAACACCGGCATCATGCGGCCGAGGTTGGAGGTGCGCTCGATCATGGTCTGCACCTTGTCGGTCATGTCCATGGCGGCCTCGCGTAAGGTGTTGAAGTAGGCCGCGTAGGTCAACACCATGCCCACCGACAGCCGGCCCTCAAGCACCGCCCACGCCACGCCGAGGATGTACAGCGCCCAGGCCAGTGCGGTGTGCAACTGAAAAGCCATCCACTTGCTGTTGGTCAGGCGCAGCCGCTGGTAGGCAAAGTCGCGCGCCAGCGCTTCGCGTTCGGCAACCTTGCCGGTCATGCCCGAGGCCGCGCCCATCGCTTTGACCGAGAGGATGTTGGTGGCGCTTTCGACAAAGCTCCCGGAGGCGTTCTCCTGGCTGGCGTTGATCACATCCGAGAGTCTCGCTACGCGACGGTAGAAGTACCATTCGAGCAGGCCGAGACCGCCGACGTAGTACACGAAGAACACTACCGACGCCGGCCACAGCCACATGCACGCCGCCAGCGCACCAAAGAACGCGGCAAAAGCAACGAACAGGTTGTTCATCAGGTCGGCCGACCATTCGCGTACCGCCTCGGCGCCGGTGATCACCCGTTGCGCCTTGTTGCCGGTGCTCTCTTGCTGATGCCAGGTCAGCGAGAAGTCCAGCAGCCGCTGGAAGCCCCACACCTTGGCCCGGTAGCGCGACTCGATGCTCATGCGGCCGATCACCCGCTTGGTGGTGAGGCGGACCATGGCTACCACCGCGTGCGCCACACCCAGCGTGGCGATGGTCCAGTACATCGGCACCAGGCTCTCGCCGGCCCGATATTGCAGCAGGAAATCGGCGACCTTGCCGATCAGGTAGGGGGGCAGCAGCGCATAGAACTGCACCGCCAGCAGCACCGCTGAGAACCACAGATAGCGCCGCCGGTCGCTGCCCAGAAAGAACAGCAGGGCGCCCGGCACATCGAGCAGGCCAAAGGCCCGGCGGGAGGGGCTGAGGGTGGGCGCCGGCGGTGCGCTCGGTCGGGTCAACGGGCGTCGACCGGGCGCGATGCGGCCGCCGCAACGGCGGCGGCCAGCGACGCGTTCATCCCTTGAGCTGGTCGAGGATGGCCGGATTCTCCAGCGTCGAGACGTCCTGCGTGATCTCCTCGCCCTTGGCCAGCTGGCGCAACAGGCGTCGCATGATCTTGCCGGAGCGGGTCTTGGGCAGGTTGTCGCCGAAGCGGATGTCCTTGGGCTTGGCGATCGGGCCGATCTCCTTGCCGACGTGATCGGACAACTGCTTGACTATCGGCTTGATGTCGTCACCGCTGGGCCGCTGGCCCTTGAGCACCACAAAGGCCACGATCGCCTCGCCAGTGACCTCGTCGGGCTTGCCAACCACAGCGGCTTCCGCCACCAGCGGGTGCGACACCAGCGCCGATTCGATCTCCATGGTGCCCATGCGGTGGCCGGACACGTTGAGCACGTCGTCGATGCGCCCGACGATGGTGAAGTAGCCGGTGTCCTTGTCGCGGATCGATCCGTCGCCCGCCAGATACAGCTGGCCGCCCAGTTCCGGCGGGTAGTAGCTGTTCTTGAAGCGCTCTGCATAGTTCCAGATGGTGCGGATCATGCTGGGCCACGGCCGCTTGACCACCAGCAGGCCGCCTTGGCCGTTGGGCACATCGTGCCCGGCTTCGTCGACGATGGCCGCGGCGATGCCGGGCAGCGGCAGCGTGCACGAACCCGGCACCAACGGTGTGGCGCCCGGCAGCGGTGTGATCATGTGGCCGCCGGTCTCGGTCTGCCAGAAGGTGTCCATGATCGGGCAGCGCTCGTGGCCGACCTCGCGGTGGTACCACATCCAGGCCTCAGGGTTAATCGGCTCGCCGACCGAACCGAGGATGCGCAGGCTGTCGAGCTTGAAGTTGCGCGGGTGTGTGGCCGGGTTCTCGTCATTGGCCTTGATCAGCGCACGGATGGCGGTCGGCGCGGTGTAGAACACCGAGACCTTGTGCGCGTCGATCATGCGCCAGAATCGGCCCGCGTCCGGATAGCTCGGCACACCCTCGAACACCACTTGCGTAGCGCCGCACGACAGCGGCCCGTAGGCCACGTAGCTGTGGCCGGTGATCCAGCCCACATCGGCGGTGCACCAGAAGACATCGGACGGCTTGATGTCGAAGGTCCACTGCATGGTGAGCGTGGCCCACAGCAGATAGCCGCCCGACGAATGTTGTACGCCCTTGGGCTTGCCGGTGGAGCCCGAGGTGTAGAGCAGGAACAGCGGGTGCTCGGCGTTGACCGGCGCCGGCGTATGGCTGGTCGGTTGGCCGGCGATGGCGTCATGCCACCAGACATCGCGACCCTCGGTCCACGCGGTGTCCTGACCGGTGCGCTTGAACACCACCACATTCCGGATGCTCTCGCAGCCACCCATGCTCAGCGCTTCGTCGACCGCCGGCTTGAGCGGGATGGCCTTGCCGCCGCGCTTCTGGCCGTCGGCGGTGATCACCAGCGTGGCGCCGGCATCGTGGATGCGGTCACGCAGCGACTGCGCCGAGAAGCCGCCGAACACCACCGAATGGGTGGCACCGATGCGTGCGCAGGCCTGCATCGCAGTGACTGCCTCGATGCTCATCGCGAGGTAGATGACGACGCGGTCGCCTTTTTGCACGCCCAAGGCAGTGAGCGCGTTGGCAAGCTGGCAGACGCGGGCATGCAGGTCGGCGTAGGTCGATACGGTGACGCTGCCGTCGTCCGCCTCAAAGATGATGGCCGGCTTGTCGGCCAGCGCTGGCAGGTGGCGGTCCAGGCAGTTGTACGAGACGTTCAGCTCGCCGTCGTTGAACCACTCGTAAAACGGCGCATTGGACTCATCCAGCACCTTGCTGAAGGGCTTGGTCCAGACCAGCTTCTCGCGCGCCAGGCGGGCCCAGAAGGCGTCCGGGTCGCGCTCGGCCTCGGCGCACAGAGCCCGGTAGGCGTCCATGCCAGCGATGGCGGCGGTTCGGGTGACTTCTGCGGGGGGCGGGAAGAGGCGGGTTTCGTGAAGCGACGACTCGATGTTCTGTGACACCGGGATTCCTCCTTGACTGCATCGTGCAGCCGCCGGGGACGGTCTTTGCCGTGCACGCTCTGGCGACTCGCTGAACAACCTCACTGCCTGCAAGTGTATCCCGATGGCCGGACGGCGCGCTACACAGCCCGAGATGCGCGCGTCCGGCGGACAAGGGGCGGCTGACGGGGCACGCCTATAATCGCCACTTTGCAAGCGCGGCCCCGCGCCCTCAAGGAGCCTCCATGCCCGCCACCATCCGCCAGCAGGACCTGATCGACAGCGTTGCCGGCGCGCTGCAGTACATCAGCTACTACCACCCGGTCGATTACATCACCAACCTCGCACGCGCCTACGAGCTCGAGCAGAGCACCGCGGCCAAGGACGCCATGGCGCAGATCCTGATCAACTCGCGCATGTGCGCCGAGGGGCACCGGCCGCTTTGTCAGGACACCGGCATCGTCACCGTGTTCGTCAAGGTCGGCATGGACGTGCGCTGGGAGGGCTTCTCCGGCAGCCTCGACGACGCCATCAACGAAGGCGTGCGCCGCGCCTACATGGACCCCGACAACAAGCTGCGCGCCAGTATCCTCTCCGACCCGGCCGGCAAGCGCGTCAACACCAAGGACAACACCCCGGCGGTCATCCACCACGAGATCGTCCCCGGCAGCACGGTCGAGATCATCGTCGCGGCCAAGGGCGGCGGCTCCGAGAACAAGAGCAAGATGGTGATGCTCAACCCGTCCGACAGCATCGTCGATTGGGTGCTCAAGACCGTTCCGACGATGGGCGCCGGCTGGTGCCCGCCCGGCATGCTCGGGATCGGCATCGGCGGTACTGCTGAGAAGGCGGCGGTGCTGGCCAAGGAATCGCTGATGGACCCGATCGACATGCAGGAACTGATCGCCCGTGGTCCACAGAACCGCATCGAGGAGCTGCGCATCGAGTTGTACGAGAAGGTCAACGCGCTGGGCATCGGGGCGCAGGGCCTGGGCGGTCTCACCACCGTGCTGGATGTGAAGATCCGTGACTACCCCACCCATGCTGCGAGTCTGCCGATCTGCATGATCCCCAACTGCGCGGCGACACGTCACGCACACTTTGTGCTCGACGGCTCGGGGCCGGTGTATCTGGACCCGCCTAGCCTGGCCGATTGGCCGCGACTGACCTACGACACCAGCAAGGGCAAGCGCGTGGACCTCGGCAGCGTGACGCCGGACGAGGTGGCGAGCTGGAAGCCGGGTGATGTGCTGCTGCTGAAAGGCAAGATGCTGACCGGCCGCGATGCCGCGCATAAGCGCATCACCGAGATGCTGAACAAGGGCGAGCCGCTGCCGGTCGATTTCCGCGGGCGTTTTATCTACTACGTCGGTCCGGTTGACCCGGTGCGCGACGAGGTGGTGGGCCCGGCCGGTCCGACCACCGCCACCCGCATGGACAAGTTCACCGAGCAGGTGCTGGCGCAGACCGGGCTGCTCGGCATGATCGGCAAGGCCGAACGCGGCCCGGCGGCGATCGAGGCGATCCGCAAGCACAAATCGGTCTATCTGATGGCGGTCGGTGGTGCAGCGTATCTGGTCTCCAAGGCGATCAAGGAGGCGCACGTGGTGGCCTTCCCCGAGATGGGTATGGAGGCGGTCTACGAGTTCACCGTGCAGGACATGCCGGTGACGGTGGCGGTGGATTCAGCCGGCACCAGCGTGCACAACACCGGGCCGAAGGAGTGGCAGGCGCGGATCGGCAAGATCCCGGTGGTGGCGTAACGAGGTAGGACGGATTCGGCGAGTACTGCGGTCGTCGCCTGACTGGCTGAAGCAGCGGTCTCTACGCGGTGCTCCGCGGGCGTGCCGCCTCAAGGGGCGGTGACTCCCGCCCTCAGGGTGCGGTGACTCGCGAGGGGCGGACTACCCCTGACGCACGACCCCCACCACCTTACTCTCCGCGCTTGCGCGCGCTGCCAGCTTTGGCTGCATTCGGCTCGAAGCCGGTTCCGACTTCCCTGTCCGCGCTGAGGTCCACCCCGAGCTGGCGCAGCGCGTCGAGCACCTGCGTCATCTGCCGGTCGGTGGCGGCGTTCTGGTCAGCGAGCGCCTGTACTGAGCGCGCCAGCGGGTCGTCGGTCTCAGTGCCCACCGCGTAGGGCTGGAAGGCGTCGCCGTCGGTGGCCGGCTCGTCCAGCACACGCGCCGGGATGCCCACTGCCGTAGCGTGCGGCGGCACCGAGCGCACCACCACCGCGTTGGAGCCGACGCGCGCACCCGTGCCGATGGTGATCGGGCCGAGGATCTTGGCGCCGGCGCCGACCACCACGCCGGCTTCCAGCGTGGGGTGGCGCTTGCCCTCGCGCCAGCTGGTACCGCCCAGCGTCACGCCGTGGTAGAGCGTGCAGTCGTCGCCGATGTGCGCCGTCTCGCCGATGACCACGCCCATGCCGTGGTCAATAAAGACGCGCCGACCGATGGTTGCGCCGGGGTGGATCTCGACGCCGGTCAGTCCGCGTGTGAGGTGCGCGAGGAAGCGCGCCGGCCACTTGAGGCCCCGGCCCCACAGCGTGTGAGACAGCCGGTGCACGATGAGCGCGTGCACCCCGGGGTAGCAGGTCACGACCTCCCACGTCGAGCGCGCGGCAGGGTCGCGGTCGAACACGCAGCGAATGTCCTCAAGCAGTCGGCTGAACACGGGTCGTAAGGGTATGGTCCGGCGGAAAGGCGCGGAGTGTAGCAGGCAGGTGCTCAGCGCCCGATGGCCTTGTCCATCGCGGTCAGTAGTCCGCGCAGGATGTTGACTTCTTCGCGCAGCGGTTGTGCCCGGGCGAAGAGCCGCCGCAGCTTGGGTTCCAGCCGACGCGGGTTATCCGGGTCGTAGAAGTCGAGCGCAGCCATGGTGGCGAGCAGATGTGCGTGCAGCGCCTCGATCTCGTCAAATCCAGCGGCTTCCATCTCGATGCCGGCGGTGCGCAGCGCGCGGCCGCCGGCGGCCGCGAGGCGCATCTCGTAGACCAGGATCTGCACCGCCGAGGCGAGATTGAGCGAGCTGTAGACCGGACTGGTCGGGATCTGGCAGAGCAGGCTGCAGAGCGCGACCTCGTCGCCGGAGAGGCCGGCCTGCTCGTTGCCGAACACCAGTGCCACTTCGCCCTCGGTGGTGAGCGGCAGCAGGCGCGCCGCCGCCTCGCGCGGCGTGACTTGCGGCGCGGCGATCTCGCGCGGGCGGGCGGTCAGGGCCACCGCTGCCACGGTGCCGGCGAGCGCCTCGGCCAGCGTGCCGACCACCCGCGCCGAGGCCAGCAGGTCGCCGGCGCCGGAAGCACGCGCATTGGCCTCCGGGTCCGGGAAGCGCTGCGGCGCCACCAGCCACAACTGGCCCAGCCCCATGGTCTTGCAGGCGCGCGCTGCCGCGCCGATGTTGCCCGGGTGGCTGGTGTGGCTCAGCACCACCCGGATGCGGCTGAGTGCCTTAGAATCGGCTTCTGCCTGAGGGTCGCGCAGCGATCCATCGCTCTTGTTCAATCCGTCGAATCCTTATTTACGCTGCCCGCTGCGCGGGTCGGGGTCATTGCTATGCATCCAATGCTCAACACGGCCATCAAGGCCGCCCGCAAAGCCGGCAGCATCATCAACCGTGCCAGCCTCGAACTCGAGCAGATCCGCGTTGCCAGTAAACAGACCAACGACTTTGTGACAGAGGTCGATCATGCTGCTGAGCAGGCCATCATCGCCACGCTCAGGGAAGCATATCCGGACCACGCCATCCTCGCCGAGGAGTCGGGCGCTGCGGGCGAGTCCGAATACGTCTGGATCATCGATCCGCTCGACGGAACCACCAACTTCCTCCACGGCTTTCCGCAATACGCCGTGAGCATCGGCCTGCAACACCGTGGGCAGATGAGCCAGGCGGTGGTCTATGACGTGGTACACAACGAACTGTTCACCGCCAGTCGCGGCCGTGGGGCGTTTGTCAACGACCGCCGTATCCGCGTCAGCAACCGCCCGTTTCTGCGCGACGCTCTGATCGGCACCGGGTTTCCGTACCGGGAGTTCGGCCGCATCGACCGGTATCTCGAGCTGTTCCGGGCATTCGCCGAAGGCTCCGCGGGCATGCGCCGGCCGGGTGCGGCCTCGCTCGACCTCGCGTATGTGGCTAGCGGCCGGCTCGACGGCTTTTTTGAGATGGGTCTGGCGCCGTGGGACATGGCGGCTGGCAGTCTGCTGGTGCTCGAGGCCGGCGGTCTGGTGGGCGACTTCAAGGGCGACGAGACCTACCTCGAGAGCGGCGACATCGTCTGCGGCAACCCCAAGGTGTTTGCGCAGATGATCGCGACCATCGCTGCCAGAGTCTGAGCGCGGAACTCTCCCGGTGAATTTCCGACTAAAATAGTCGGGAAAACACATCGGCCCTGCGCACACCTCGCTGGGGCCCCGGAGACAGACCATGCGCCTCACCACCAAGGGACGTTTCGCCGTTACCGCCATGATCGACCTTGGCCTGCGCGAGCACGCGGGTCCTGTCACCCTCGCCGGCATCAGCGAGCGCCAGCGCATTTCGCTGTCCTACCTTGAGCAGCTGTTCGGCCGCCTGCGTCGCCGCAATCTGGTCGATAGCGTGCGCGGACCGGGGGGTGGCTATCGGCTCGGCCGCGACGCAGGTCAGATCTCGGTGGCCGAGATCATCGATGCGGTGGACGAACCGATCGACGCCACCAGTTGCGGTGGCAAGCGCAACTGTCACGACGACCACGCCTGCATGACCCACGACCTCTGGACCGCGCTCAACACGCACATTCAGGAGTATCTCGCTTCGGTGTCGCTTGCCCAGCTGGTGGCAGCGCAGCGCCCCGGCGACACGCAGGCGGTGCGCACCGACGAGTTGTTTCGCGAGCGTCGCGAGCGAGCGGCTGATTCGGTCGCTGCCTGAGCCTTGCACATCTGCCGACGACCATGCGCGCTAGCGTTTTCCTCGACCACAACGCGACGACCCCGGTAGATCCGGCGGTGATCGCTGCCATGACCCCGTATTGGGCCGAGTGCGCAGCCAATCCGTCGAGCGTGCACCGTGCCGGGGTGGCGGCGCGCCGCGCTATCGATAGCGCACGTGAGCAGGTCGCGGCGCTGGTCGGCGTGCAGCCGGCGCAGATCATTTTCACCAGCGGCGGGTCTGAAGCCAACAACCTGTTTCTGCGGGGCGCGGCGGCCGTGCGCCATCCCGGGCGGGTATTCGTGAGCGCCGCCGAGCATGCCTGCGTGCTGCGTCCGGCGCGCACACTTGGGCGAGCCGGCTGGCAGTTGGCGGAGGTGGGCCTCGACGGCGATGGCCGTATCGACGCCGACCACCTGCGCGAGCAAGCGGTCGATGCGGGGGCCGGCATCGCGTCCTTCATCGCGGCGCACAACGAGACGGGGGTGTTGCAGGATGTCCCGGCGCTGGCCGAGGTCGCCCGTGCGGCTGGTGCCGTGGTCCACACCGACGCGGTGCAGCAGGTCGGCAAGCTCCCACTCGATTTCTCTGCACTCAACGTCGATGCCATGACGCTGTCAGCGCACAAGCTGTATGGCCCCAAGGGCATCGGCGCCCTGGTGGTCGGCAAGCGCCTCGACCTGCGCGCGCAGATCGAAGGCGGTGGCCACGAACAGGGCCTGCGCGCCGGGACCGAGAATGTGCCCGCCATCGTCGGCTTCGGGGTCGCTTGCGAGCTGGCTGCCGCGCGGCTGGCCGAGGAGGGCGTGCGCCAAGCAGCGCTGCGCGACTTGTTGGTCGGCTGGTTGCAGGCCGAGGGCGCGATGGTGTTCGGTGCCGGCGCCGAGCGCCTGCCCAACACCGTCTTTTTTGCCTTCCCTGGCATCGACGGCGCCACGCTGCTGCTGGCGCTCGATTCGGCCTGCTCGAGCAGCGACCACGCGCCGAGTCCGACGCTGCTGGCCATGGGCGTGAGCCCGGATCTGGCGCGCGGTGCGGTGCGTGTGAGCATCGGTCGCGGCACTTCCTCCGCCCAATTGCAGCAGTTCCGCGCTGCGCTCGCCACCTGTTTTGCCGGCCTGCGCGGCCTCACCTCGATCGCCGTCTGACCCATTCTGTAACCCGACAATCCATCCGAGAGGCACCACCGCATGTCGCTGAAGTTTCCGATCTATCTCGACTACTCGTCCACCACCCCGGTCGACCCGCGAGTGGTCGCGGCCATGGTTCCTTACCTCGGGGAGCTCTACGGCAACCCTGCGTCGCGCAGCCATGCTTTTGGGTGGACTGCCGAAGATGCGGTAGAGACCGCTCGCGGCAATGTGGCGGCGCTGGTCGGCGCTGACCCGCGCGAGATCGTCTGGACCTCTGGCGCCACCGAGTCGAACAACCTCGCCATCAAGGGCGCAGCACACTTCTACGCCAGCAAGGGCAAGCACCTGATCACGGTCAAGACCGAGCACAAGGCAGTGCTTGACACCATGCGCGAGCTCGAGCGCACCGGCTTTGAGGTGACCTATCTGCAGCCGCAGGAAGACGGGCTCGTGAGCCTTGAGCAGTTCAAGGCCGCGTTGCGTCCGGACACCTGTGTGGCGTCGGTGATGTTCGTCAACAACGAGATCGGTGTGATCCAGGACATCCAAGGCATCGGCGAACTTTGTCGCGCCAACGGCACGGTGTTCCACGTCGATGCGGCGCAGGCCACAGGCAAGGTCGCAATCGACCTCGCCACGCTGCCCGTCGACCTGATGAGTTTCTGCGCGCACAAGACCTACGGCCCCAAGGGCATCGGTGCGCTATACGTGCGTCGCAAGCCGCGCATCCGCCTCGAGGCACAGATGCATGGCGGCGGCCATGAGCGCGGCTTCCGCTCGGGTACGCTGCCGACCCACCAGATCGTCGGCATGGGCGAAGCGTTCCGTTTGGCGCGCGAGGAGATGGGCACCGAGAACGAGCGTGTGCGCATGCTGCGCGACCGCCTCTGGGCCGGCCTCTCCACCATGCAGGACGTCTACCTCAACGGCAGCCTTGCGCAGCGCGTGCCGCACAACCTCAATGTGAGCTTTGCGTATGTCGAGGGCGAGTCGCTGATCATGGCGATCAAGGACATCGCCGTGTCGTCCGGCTCGGCGTGCACCTCGGCGAGTCT
>RFSW01000042.1 GCA_009923755.1 Betaproteobacteria bacterium
CAAAAGCGCATCCCGGCCACGGTGGTGCGCTTCCCTCACTACGACCCCGAGAAGACGCGGGTGCGTGCCTGATGCGAATAACCCGCAGGGGGTAACCCCACAGGGCGATTGTCTCAAGTAACACGGCTTTACAGAATCCTTGCCAGATCAGGACGTCGAGAGACGCGCAAACCACAGGAGGCAGTCCATGCAACGCAACTCGATCCTCAACGAACGCCACCGCCAGCTGGGCTCCAAGCTCGACGGCGACACCTGGAACAACATGCCGATCCCGTGGAGCTACCACTCGGATCCGCATGAGGAGGTGATCGCCACCCGCACCCGCGCCGGGCTCTACGACGTCAGCGCGCTCAACATCGTCAACGTCAGCGGAGCCGATGCCGAGGCCATCATCGATCAGCTGGTCACCATCGACGTGGCGCGCCTCAAGCCGGGCAGCGCCCGCCTCGCCGCCGAGGTCAACGAAGCCGGGGCGCTGATCGACGACATCATGGTCATCCGCGACGCCGCCGACCGCTTCCGCCTGTCCCATGGCAGCGGTGCCACGCCCGCCACGCTGGCCAAGCTCGCCGCCGGCCGCAACGTCAAGATCGAATCCGACCAAGACGTGCACATCCTCTCGCTGCAAGGCCCGCTGTCGGCCAAGGTGCTGCAGCCGCACACCAGCGCCAATCTGGGCGACATCGCCTACTTCCACCACGCCGACGCCACCCTGTTCGGGAAGAGCGTGGTCATCGGTCGTGGCGGCTACTCCGGCGAGCTCGGTTACGAGGTCTGGTGCAAGGCTGCGGACGCCGTGTCGCTCTGGGACTCGATCCTCGAGGCCGGCAAGGCACACGGTGTGATCCCCTGCTCCTGGACCGCACTCGACCTGACCCGTGTCGAGGCAGCGCTGCTGTTCTTCCCATTCGAAATGCCCGAGGGCGACACCACGCCATGGGAAGTCAACATGGACTGGGCAGTCGACCTCGACAAGAAGGCTGACTACATCGGCAAGGCTGCGGTGCTGGCCGCCAAGGGCAAGGAGCGCGTCAAGCAGGCCGGCATGCTGGTCCGCCACGATGCTGCGGTCGAAGCCGGCGCACCGATCTTCGACGGCAAGGACCAGGTCGGGGTGGTGACCACCGCCTCCTACAGCCGACTGCTCATGCAGTCTCTGGCGATGGTGCATCTCAACAAGGCCAACGCGGCCATCGGCCGCACATACACCATCCGCAGCAAAGACGGCGACTTCAGCGCTGTGGTGGTGCCCACGCCGTTCTACGACCCGCTGCGTCGGCGCACCTACGGCTGAACCGGGACCGCCAGAGACGGGATCGCCTGAGATGAGCGCCGCAGCCCCCTCGATCAAGAGCCAGCCGGTCTACCACGCCTTGGAGTGGGATGCGGCTGGCGTCAGCCATCTGCTGTTTGTGGCTGCCGACGACCGGCCCCTGCTCGAACGGCTCTTGGCCGCGCCCCCGCGCGGCGATCTGACGGTGCTGGTCACCGATGCAGCCGCGGCCGATCACTTGCGAGCGAGCGGCTCGGATGCCCACACGGTGGTCGAGGACGGGCTCGCCCGCGGACTGGAGGCCCTGGAATCCTTTCTGCGCACCGCGGACATGGGGCTACGCCTCTATCTGGTCGGCTGCGAGGACGCCATCTGGCAGGCGGCGGGTATCGCTGCTCGCTATGGCATGTCGTCGGCGGAGATCCGTCTGTTCCAGACCGGCACCAAGGCGCGTCCTGTGTTCTGCGTGCATTGCCGAGCCATGACCCGGGGGGTGCGGACCAATCTGGCCGATTGCAGCGGCTGTGGGCGCACGCTGTTCGTACGCGACCACTTCTCGCGACGTCTGGGCGCCTACATGGGTTTCCAGATCGATGCCGAAGAGCCTGGCGTCAAACCCCCGGTGGAGGTGGCTTACCCGTGAATACAGAAATCAGCATGGTTCTGCGCCGGGTCATCGAGCTGGGTCCCGGCATCCGTGAGTTCTGGCTCGAGCCTGAGGACGGCGCAGCCACATCGTGCTGTCGCTGCCGCTGCCCGGCGGCATCCGCCGCAACCCCTACTCGCTGGTCGGCGACCCCCACGACCGTCGCAAGTGGCGCATCGCCGTGCGCCGCCAGGAGCAGTCGCGTGGCGGCTCGGCCTGGCTGCATGAGAGCGCCCGCGAGGGCCAGCCGCTTAAGGTCTCGATGCCGGCCAATCTGTTCCCGATGGCCCGACTGGCACGTCACCACATCCTCATCGCTGGCGGCATCGGGGTCACGCCGATCGTCTCGCATGCGCGTGAACTGGCGCGGCTGGGGCACAGCTTCGAGGTCCACTATGCCCACCGGGCGCCCGAATTCGGTGTCCTGGTCGACGAGTTGCGTCAGCTGGCGGGCGGGGATGTCTACTGTTATGTGGCGTCACGCAACGAGATGCTCGATTTCCGCCAGCTGCTCGCTGAGCGGCCGCTGGGCACCCATGCCTACCTCTGCGGCCCGCAAGGCATGGTCGAGAACTTCCATCAGGTGGCACGCGACATGGGCTGGCCCGATACCCATGTGCACAGCGAGCGCTTCCTTGCACCGCCGCCGGGCGAGGCATTCGCGGTCAAGTTGGCGCGCAGCGGTCGCGAAGTCGCCGTCCCTGGCGACCAGAGCATGCTCGAAGCGCTCGAAGCGGCCGGTGCCGAGCCGCCGTTCCTATGCCGTGGCGGCGCCTGCGGCCAGTGCGAGACCGAGGTCATCGCCTGTGACTCAGCGTTCCAGCACAACGACCTCTTCCTCAGCCAGCCGGAGCGCGACTCGGGACGCAAGATCATGCCCTGTGTGTCGCGCATCGCTGGCGGCTGCATCACCATCAACCTGTAACAGCCACTCGCGAGGTACACGATGGCCATCGCCTTCCACGACGAGACCTTCCGGAACGACTACACCTACCGCAACTCGGACGAAGGCGTGCGGCGCTTCCCCTTCCCGTTCGGACAGGACGAGTACATGTACTCGGTCAACATCGAACCGCACGCTGGCGGCGCGCCCGGTTCGGTCTACGAGCACGCCTTCGACATCGACGAGCACTACGTCTCGGAGTGTCGCGACCGTGCCATCACGCTCGAGCGCGACCCGGGCCGCTGCGAGTCGCTGCCACACATGATCGATGCCGAGTGGGATGTGCTCGAGCTGATCATGACCTCGCTGGCGCGCGACTACCCGGATCACTTCCGGCTGCGTCAGGACGGCACCCACTGGCACTGGATCAACCTGCCGCTCGGCATCGAGCAGTCCTTCGTCTTCGGCGACGCGGCGACGCTGCCCTACCCGCCCTTCGAGTACATCACGCGCCAGACGCAGGGCGACTTCGTCATCCTCGACCAACGCGATGGCGACCTCTGGGCCGACTCGGGAATGATCACGCAGCAAGCCGACTGGTCGCTGACCTTCGACGTCGGCATGAGCTTCAAAGAGT
The DNA here is from genome assembly GCA_009923755.1 of Betaproteobacteria bacterium. Taxonomy (GTDB): domain Bacteria; phylum Pseudomonadota; class Gammaproteobacteria; order Burkholderiales; family UBA3065; genus UBA3065. Next base: position 3,440 of record RFSW01000042.1, read on the forward strand.
GGCACGGGCCGGTGCCGCGGGCGCACGAGATCGGCGTGTTCGACCGCGCGCTCAAATACCTGCTCATGCTGCAACTGGGCAAGCCGGTGCGCCGCCTCAACTGGACCATGACGGTCAACCCGCGGCTCGACACCGCACCGGAGACCTACCCCGAGTGGGGCCAGGACCGCGCCTCGGTAACGCCGGACAACGTCGCCAAAAAGGTGCATCTGCGGGTCGAACTGCAGACGCTGTTCAGGCTGCCGCGTAGCAACGGGGTGCTGTTCTCGATCCGCGGCTACCTCGCCAGCGTCGGTGACTTGGCGCGCTACCCGCGCTGGGGCAAGCGCCTGCATCGCGTACTGCGCGACTTGCCGCAGGATCTCGCAGAGTACAAGGGTCTGGTGCGCTATAAGCCGACAGTGGTGGCATGGTTGTCGCAGCAGGACGATGGCGCCGCTCTGGAGGTCGGCACGCACCCGGAGTGAGCCTGGCGCCGGGGCACTGAGGGACGTTCAGTCTTCGCTGAACTCGCAACGCACCGGTCCCAGCGCGCGCGCTTGCAGCGAAGCCTGGCGCGCCGCCGACAGCAGCGACTCGGCGTCGATGTGGCGAGGCCCGCTCAAGGCGATGCCGATGGCCACTTCTACCGGCTCCTGCGCCCCCGCCACCATCACGCTGGTTGAGAGTTCGGCCGCCAATCCCTGGGCGATGCGCGTGGTCGCGCCGACCACATCGCGGGCTGCGGTCATCTGCCGCCGGCCGCCATCGGCGCGAAAATCCGACAGCAGGACTGCGAAACGCCAGTCCTCCATATAGGTCACCAGTGCCCCGGGGCCGTTGACCGAACGGAAGCGGCGGGCCACCGTGTCCAGCAGGTTCTCGGCCACTTCGCTGGAAAAGGCGATGGCCTGCAGCGCCGGCACATTGACATCGACCCAGAGCAGGGCAAAACGCAGATTGCGGATGCGCGACTGGTGCAAGGTCCAGACCAGCAGCTGTGTGAACACCGAACGGCTCGCCATGCCGGTGCGGGCATCGAACCAGACACGGTTGCGCGTGCGCTCCTCGGTGCTGCTGCGGATATCCATGTCGGTGATAAAACCCTCCACCGACAGCAGTTCACCCTGGGCGGAGAACATGCCACGCCCTTGTTCCCAGACACGCAGCGTCCGGCCCGACGCGTGGACCAACCGGTAAGCGATCTGGTAGGGGCGCCGCACCTCCAGCGCTGCCTGCACCTGCGACCAGACAAAGTCGCGGTCTTCCGGGTGGATCAGGCTGGCAAACGTCACGCGCCGGTTGCCAACGATCTCCCAAGACTCGTAACCCGTCAGGTCGAGGCAACCGTCGCTGACGAATTCCATGGTCCAGTCGGGGTCGTTCAGGCCGCGATAGATCATCCCCGGCACATTGGCGAGCAAGGTGTTGACGTGGCGCCTCGAGGCTTGGCTCTCGTCTTCACGCCGACGGCGATCGACCTCGGAGATGGTCCCCGCGATGCCGCTCAGATCACCCCCGGCGTCGAAGCAGGCATTCGCCCGCAGCGTACCGCGCAGCACGTTGCCGGCCAAATGGACGAAGCGGACCTCGGTCGAGAAGCGGTCGATGTTCCCGTTGGCGACTCTGGCGAGGCCTTGCTCGAGTGCGTCGCGGTCCTCGGGGTGGACCGCGCTGAGCAGACTGCGCCCGCGACTGTCAGCGAGGGCACGCCCGGTCAAGCGCTCCCACGCGCGATTGGCGTAGACCATACGGCCGATGTCATCGATCTTGAAGAAGACCAGGTCGAGTTGATCAATGGCGCCCACCAAGCCTTCGCCAGAGACCTCGCGCGCTTCGCCTGCGGATAGGTCGACACTGAACTGCAACAAGTGGCTGCCGGGGTCAGACTCGAGCGGAGACAGACTGGCGTACACGCGCAAGGCACCGCTCCCCCCGCGGACCAGACGCAAGATCTGGTCCTGGCCGCGCGGTGCGCCGTCGGAGGGGGCGCCAAGCATCGCCGCAAAGCGCTCGTGGTCGCCCGGATGCAACACGTTGGTGAAGGGCAGACCGACCACCTCGTCACCCCGTTCGGCGAGCCCCAGCAGATCGAGCAGCGCGCGGTTGGCAAAGCTCACCACCGGCCCACGGACGATGGCGGCGGCTGTCGGTATGGTGCCGCACACCTCACTGGCCCAACGCGCGTCGGCCATCGATGACCGGGCTTTCGCATGGCGGCGGCGCTTGTCAAGCCAACGCGCTGCCGCCAGAACACCGACACCGCCCAGCCCAAGGGCGATGAACGTGGCATAAACGGCGACACCGCCATACCATGAGCCGATGACTGCAGCGAACAGCAGCGACAGCGCAAAGGCCGAGAACAGGAACAGGCTCATGGCCGACATTCTCCCCCAGATGGGCCGGCCGTCTTATCCGCTCTACACGAGTCTGGCGGGCGTGATCGGGGGGTGCATGGCAGTGGCGATCCTCTCCGGGGGAGGCAGCCTCGCCATGCACGTGGAGTTCGCCGCTTATGTCGAGCGCCTGCTTGCGGTCTGCCTTGCGAAGCAGGACAGCAGCATGGCGTGCCAGATCGCCGGGACCATGCGGCGGGAGCTCCTTGAGCGCAGTTCCGCCATGCTCATGCTGCAATTGCTGTGTGTGCTGCTGATGCTGGTCGGCCTCGGCCTGATCCTCGCGCGCGGCTATCACCTGCTGGTGCGCCGAACCAGCGCCGCCCTCGCACAGGCCGGGCAGCCCTCGCCGGCCGGCGTCCTGACCGGCGACGAGTTCGAGCGGGTGTGCTCGCGCTTGGCCACGCTCCACGCGCGGGTGGCTGGGCTGGAGGCCGAAGCGGCCTGGCACCGCCGGGTCGGCGAAGCGCAGAACCAGCGGCAGACCACCGCGACACAGGTCTCACATGAAGTCGCGCGCCTGATCGGCGACTCCGAACTGTCCGCCGGCAGCCTGCGTAGCGCTCTCAGCGTGTTGGGGTCGGCGTGCGGCGCGCGCACGGTGGCACTGGTGCTCGACGCGCGAGTCAGCCGCTCGCTCGGTTTTGGCGAGACGATCGCCACCCTGCATCAACCCCTCATCACCCCCCAGTTGCCCGCCGAGCACCCGCCAAGAGATGTCAGCGGACGTCTGGTCGCCGGGCCAGGCGAGTTTCAGACCCTTCTGGTCCCGCTCTGCAGCGGCGGCGTCGGCATCGGCACCCTGGTCGCCGAGTTTGCCGGCACAGTGCGAGTGGACGACGCCAAGGTCCGTCTGGCGGAGACCGTCGCGCGCATGGCCGCACTCGCACTGGTCGGCCTCAGCGACAGCACCGAGAGCCGACGGCTAGCCCTGCTCGAGGAGCGCTCGGCGATCGCCGCCGAGCTGCATGACTCGCTCGCCCAATCACTCGGCTTCATGCGCATCCAACTCACACGCTTACAGCGCAATCTGGCGGGCCAGGTACCGTCCGGCGAGGCCGCCGACGACGCCGAACGCATCGCTGCCGAACTCAAAGAAGGCCTCAACGCCGCCTACGGCGAGGTGCGGGAACTGATCTCCACGTTCCGCGCGAGGATGGATGACGGCGGTCTGATCGCTGCAGTCGGCCGGGCGGTCGAGGGGTTCGGCGCGCAGACCGGCATCGCCACCACACTGACCCATGCCTTGGGGCGCTGTCGGCTCGACGTCAACGAGGAGTTCCACATCCTGCAGGTGATCCGCGAGTCACTGGCGAACGTGAGCCGGCATTCCGGCGCGCAGCTGACGATCGTCGACCTGCGCTACGGCCCCGGCCATGAATTCACCGTCACGGTCGACGACGACGGGTCGGGTTTCACCGGCAACGCGACCGACGCCGGCCACTATGGTCTGAGTATCATGCGGGAGCGAACCGCCTCGCTTGGCGGCACACTGGACGTGGTGCGAAGGCCGACCGGCGGTACGCGGGTCCGCGTCGCCTTCGCACCCAAACGCCTGCCGAGCGAATCCGAGGACACCGCACACCCTTGAGCACCCGCATCCTTCTCATCGACGATCACCCGCTGTTCCGCCGGGGCGTGGCACAGTTGCTGGCGGCCGAAGCAGACTTCCTGGTGGTTGGCGAGGCCGGCGACGGCGAGACCGGTATCGAACTGGCCACGGCGCTACAGCCAGACGTCATCCTGCTCGACCTCAACATGAAGGGCACCGACGGCCTCGAGACACTGCGCAAGCTCAAAGCGAGCGGCATCGCGGCGCGCTGCATCATGCTCACCGTGTCAGGCGATGAACAACACGTGCTGAGCGCCATGCGGTCCGGTGCCGATGGCTACTTGCTCAAGGATATGGAACCCGAAGAACTGGCGCGACGTGTGCGCCAGTCGGTGGTCGGCGGAGTCGTGCTGGATGGGGCAGTAGCGGGCATCCTCGCGCAGGCGCTCAACGCGCCGCAGCCGCCCGAGAAGACCACCCTCACTGAGCGCGAGTCGCAGATCCTCGGCCAACTCGCCGAAGGCCGCTGCAACAAGGACATCGCGCGCCTGCTCGGCATCTCGGATGCCACGGTCAAGGTCCATATCAAGCACCTGCTACGCAAGCTCAATATGAAGAGCCGGCTCGAAGCCGCAGTCTGGGCGTTACACAACCTGTAGCCGACGCCTCCTCGCTCAACCTGCGTCGGCAGTGGACAAGGCCCGCCGGTAACGGGCCCAAAGGTAGGCGTCCATCACCATGATGGCGTAGATGAAGAAGCCGCCAGCATGCCGCCCGACAAAGGAGTGCTCAGGCGTGGTCAAGTGCCAGGTCACCACACCCAGGCTGAGCGCAAAAAACAGCATCACCCATGCGCGCACCAGCATACCGTTGAGCACTTGCCCCATGCCCGGCAGCACGACGGCCACCGCCAGCACCAGCAACGGGTGCAGGGCCTTGCGTCGGGGGCCGGCAGTCATATCAGACCCGCTCATCCGCTGCCGCGCGCACCGCGTCGGCCATGCTTGCCACCGTATCGAGCCAGTAGGCCAGCCAATCGGGCGGGATGCGATCGACCTGCGGCAACATCGAGCGCAGCACCATGTAGTGGCTACGCTCGACCCCGCAGATGCGCACCACGACGCGCACGCCGCGCGGCGTCACCACCACCTCCTTGAGATCGGGACTTTCGCCGGCTTCACCCAGTGCCGCGCGCATGGCGGCTAGCGGCGGCTGCCAGCCCACCGGTCCGACCTTTGCCAGATGGTGCGAGGGCCATTCCGTCGACAAGTGGATGCGCTCGGGCAGGCCATCGATGCCGGAATAGAACTCGATGTTGTCGGGGCGAAACAGGATGTCGACGCTGCCGGTCACCGGAAGCGCCTCATCGACGGTGATCACTAGCCAGAGGGAGGGCACCTTGCGATACCCCACGTGGTCCAGCAACGGCTGCAGAAGAAAGCGCCGGCCGGCGTAGGCCCCGCTCAGCAGCGGATAGTCACTGCCGGGGTGCGCCAGTTCGGCTCGCGACAGCACTTCGCGGCAATCGTCAAACAAGGCCGCACGGCGGGCGGCAAAACCGCGCTGGACACGGCGCTGCCACCATCCGGCGGCGACCAGCCCGACCAGGCCGACCGCCACCCCCGCCACAGACAACCCGACCGCCACGACCGGCTCAGTACCCCTTCGGCCGCGGCCACGGCATGGTGAACTGGTCACCGCGCCGCACGTACTTGTACCGCCGCGTCACGAACCACACCGAGATCAGGATATAGAACGCCATGATCGACAGCAGCGACGCACCGTATCCCAGATAGGTCGCAAAGTAGGTCGCCGCACACAGCAGGCCGAGCAGGATGCACGGGATCGGGTGGAACGGATGCACGTAGCCGCGGTTGATGCTGCCGAGCGGCCAGAGCTTGCGGAAGCGCACGATGTTGAAGGACATGAAGGTATAGCCCAGCAGGCCCGACAGGATCGAGAAGGTGACGACCTGATCCAGCAGCCCGGTGAAGGCGAACGACACCGCGATCGGGACGAGGAACAGGATCGACCGGTACGGCGTGCGATAGCGCGGGTGCACGGCGCCGAACCACTGCGGCATGTAACGGTCTCGCGCCATCGAGAACCAGGCTCGGGAGGCGTCGTTGATGCAACCATTGGCCGATGCCACCGCGGCAAAGATGGTGCCGATGAAGAGGACCACCTCCATCTCGAGGTTGCCGGTCAAGCGACCGGCGTCATAGAGCGGCGTCACCGCCTGGCCGAGGTACTCCCACGGCATCAGACCCGCGCAGACGTACCAGGTCATGGTCGCAGCGATCAGCAGCGTGATCATGCCGCCCATGGTACCCAGCGGGATCGAGCGACCCGGCGAGCGGACCTCTTCTGCCGCCTGACAGGTGCCCTCGATGCCGAGGTAGTACCACATGCCAAACTGCAGCGCCGCCACCACGCCGATCCAGCCGTAGGGCAGCTCGGTGAGCAACTCGCTGTGTCGCAGGATCGGCTCGGCGCCACCGAGTCCAGTGGTCGAGAAGAACAGCAGCACGATGGCGATGAAAGCGAACGCGGTGATGACAAAGTTGACCGTGAGGGTCATGAACACGCCGCGGTAGTTGAGCCACGCCAGGACAGCGACGGTCAGCACCACGAACGGTTTGGTATCGACCTCCGCCCCGTACTGCCCGGCCACCGTCTTGATCAAGTCGCCGACCACCAGCGCATCGGCCGCCTCCAGCATGGTGTAAGCCATGACCAGATAGAGCCCGACATTGAAGGCCATCAGCGGCCCGATGATGTGCTTGGCTTGCGTGTACTGCCCGCCCGCCGCAGCCACGGTAGAAGTCACTTCCGAGTCGATCATGGCCACGCAGGTGTAGAGCAGGCCGATGATCCAGCAGGCGATCAGCGAGCCGTAGGCACCACCCTTACCGACCGAGAAGTTCCAGCCCATGTACTCGCCCACCAGCACGATGCCGACCCCAAGCGCCCACACGTGGATCGGGCCCAGCACCTTGAGCAAGGCGTTCTTTTGCGGCGCGGCGGCCGCCATGCTTGCAGCAGTCATGTCGGCATCCTCACTCGTCTTCGCCTTCCCGCGAACTGAGCAGGAAGTCCTCGCCATATTGCGAGCTGGTGAAGCGGGCATCGGCCAACATCCAGCCGAACAGAACGATCGACACCGCCCAGGCGGCGTATTCGAGAGCAGTCCAAAAATCCATGTCAGTTCTCCTTGCCCGGACCAAAGCGTTCACGGATCACTTCGCGGAACTCCCGGTCGGACGTACGCAGTACGAAGAAGAAATAGCCGACGATCACCAAGATGGTCAGGATCAGACTGACCGGCTCGATGGTGTAGTCAAAGCGGTTGGCGATCATCGGCGCGGCGGCCTCGATGTTGACGCCGAGCTTGTCCCACTGCTCGACCATCGCCGGGGTCTGGTTCAACGATTCCCACGTCACGGCCGGCTTCTCGGCCCCGGCTTCAGGGGCTGCTGGCGCTTCCTTGAACAGTAGCGGCGCCATCAGGCTGACGTACACCAGCACGAGCACCACCAGACTATCGAAGAACTGGCCGGCACCACTTTGCACGGGCGGTTGATAGGGTTTGCTCATCACGGCGCTCCCGGGTCGGTGTCGACGTGCGCCGGCCGCAGCGAAAGTTCGCGCAGGCGCTTGCGATTGAGGTCGAGGTTGTGAAGATCCTGGCCGTAGATGTGATCACGGTCTTCGCGGTAGTGGCTGAGCATCGCCAGCACCGAACTGGTGTTGAACACCAACAGCAAGGCACCACTCACAGCCAGCACCAGACCGATCGGCGAACTGAAAAAGCCGTGTGGAACCACCGCATAGGTGTAGATGAGCGTCGCCCAGAGCGCCGCCAGGATAATCAGTGCGCACTGGCGATCGCGGGCATGCATGGCTTCCGCGCGAGCGGCGGTCGCCGGGTCGAGACCCTTGGATTTTTTTTGGTCCATCCGTTCCCCCTCCTGTGGATTCTTGTTTTACGGATTCAAACGTTTGCGGGCGCAATGTCTTGGGGGCGGAACCTCCTTGTCTAGCGTGGTCGGGGACACCCTTACGGGCGCCCTTCCCTAAAGAAAAAATATGCAATAAATCAGCCTACTGCGCGGGACCCATGCTTCGGATACTACTACCGGCGACGCGGGATTGAAAAGCGTCTAACGGCCCGGCACCCAGTTGGTGCCGGCCAGAGGGATGCCCGACATGGCGGCCGCCTCCACCGTCAGCGCCACCAGGTCCTCGCGCTCGAGGTGGTGCACGTTCTGCTTGCCGCAGGCGCGGGCGATGGTGGTGAGCTCCATGTTGAGCGTCTTCAGATAGTTGCGCACGCGGCGCGCGCCCACCTCAGGCTGCAGGCGTTGCTCCAGCTCTGCATCCTGCGTGGTCACGCCGACCGGGCACTTACCGGTATGGCAGTGGTGGCAGAAGCCCGGCGCGGTACCCAGTGCGTCATAGGCATCGATCGCGGAGTAATGCTGGCCGTCGCGCACCCAGGTTTCGGAGTTGCAGCCCAGCGCAAACAACACGCCCTGACCGATGGCCACCGCGTCCGCGCCCATGGCGAGCGCTTTGGCCACATCGGCCCCGGTGCGGATGCCACCGGACACGATCAGCTGGACGGTGCCCTTCATGTCGAGGTCCTCGAGGGCATCCACCGCTTGGCGCACCGCCGCGAGCGTCGGGATCCCCACGTGCTCGATGAAGCAGGTCTGCGTGGCGGCAGTGCCGCCTTGCATGCCGTCGACCACCACCACGTCAGCACCGGCGTGCACCGCCAGCTTGACGTCGTTGAAAGTGCGGGTGGCGCCGACCTTGACGTAGATCGGCTTCTCCCAGTCGGTCATCTCGCGCAGCTCCTGGATCTTGATGGCGAGGTCGTCCGGGCCGGTCCAGTCGGGGTGACGACAGGCCGAACGCTGGTCGACGCCCTGCGGCAGCGTGCGCATCTTGGCCACCCGGGGGTTCACCTTCTGACCGAGCAGCATGCCGCCGCCGCCCGGCTTGGCGCCCTGACCGATCACCACCTCGATGGCATCGGCCTTGCGCAGGTCGTCCGGGTTGAAGCCGTAGCGCGAGGGCAGGCACTGGTAGACCAGGGTCTTGGAGGAACCGCGCTCTTCCTGCGTCATGCCGCCGTCACCGGTGGTGGTGCTGGTGCCGACCTCGGTCGCGGCCCGGCCGAGGGCCTCCTTGACGTTGGCCGACAGCGCGCCAAAGCTCATCCCGGCGATAGTGATGGGAATCTCGAGCTCGATCGGCTTCTTGGCATAGCGCGTGCCGAGGATGGTCTTGGTGGTGCACTTCTCGCGGTAGCCCTCAAGCGGGTAGCGCGACGCCGAGCCGGCCAGGAACAGCAGGTCGTCGAAGTGCGGCAGCGGGCGCTTGGCACCCAACCCGCGGATCTCGTAGAGGCCATGGGCCGCCGCGTTCTGGATGTAATCGATGATACGCCGGTCGAAACTCGCCGATTCCTCGGCCGAACGGCGCTTGATGTGTACGGGCTTCATGTCCATGTGATGCTCCTTGCCGCCGCGCGGCTCAGTATTCCTGGTTGGCGTCGGCGTTCCAGTGGTAGAGGCTGCGCGCCGAGGCGATACGCTTGAACGACTTGGGGTCGTGGTCCATACCGGCCTGCTGGAGCAGATCGCCGACGGTCTTGTAATCGTTGTCGGTCATCGGCTCGAACTGGGCGTCTGCACCGAGCGACTTGGGCTCACCGCGGATGTAGATCACCGCCTCATAGAGCGAATCGCCCAGCGCGTCGCCGGCGTTGCCGCAGATGACCATGCGGCCGGCCTGGGCCATGAAGGCGGAGAAGCTGCCGACTGAGCCGCCAACAACGATGTCGCCGCCTTTGAGCGAGATGCCGCAACGCAGGCCGGCGTCGCCGTCGATCACCAGCAGACCGCCGTGGGCGGTCGCGCCGGCGCCGTTGGAGGCAAAGCCCTTGACGTGCACCTTGCCGCTCATCATGTTCTCGGCGACTCCGGTGCCGACACTGCCGTGCACCACCACCGTCGCTTTCTTGTTCATCCCCGCGGCGTAGTAACCGGCGTGACCATGAATCTCCACGGTCACCGGCTCGTCCAGACCGACAGCGATGCTGTGGGCACCGTCGGGGTTTTGCACCTCGATGTGGCGATCGTCGCCCGCCTTGAGGCTGCGGTGCAGGAACTGGTTGACGTCGCGCAGCGGTGTCTTGCTCAGGTCAAAGGTCATGCGTTCCATACGTACATCTCCTCCGGGGCCGGCTCAAACACATAGGCGTTCTTGACGCCGGGCAGGTGGGCCAACGAACGGAACTCGCTGGCGATCGCCACGTAGTCATCGGTCTCCGCGACCACGGCCGGCTTGCAGGCGAAGGGGTCACGGATCAGCGCAAGCTTGTCCGGTGTGCCCATCAGGAAGGTGAAGAAGCCGTCGAGCTCCTCGAAACCTCTTTGCAGCGCGGTCTCCAGATCGTCACCTTCGCGCAGGCGCCACTCGAGGAAGCGGCAAGCGGCCTCGGTGTCGTTGTCGGTGTCGAAGTGGATGCCGCGCGGCTCGAGCATGCGACGCAAGCTGTTGGGGTTGGACAGCGAGCCGTTGTGCACCAGGCAGAAATCCTCGCCGGCGGTGAACGGGTGCGCGCGGTCAGGCGTTACCGCCGACTCGGTGGCCATGCGGGTGTGGCCGACCAGATGCGAGCCAGTGATGGCACCGAAGTCATAGCGCTCGGCCACCTGCGCCGGTGTGCCGATGTCCTTGTAGAGATCCATGGCCTGACCGGTGGAGAGCACATGCAGCTTGGGGTGCTGCTCGTGCAGCCAGCGCTTGACCATGTCCGGCGACACGTCAAAGGTGAGGACCGCGTGGTTGTGCTTGACCTCGATGTGGGAGGCCACATCCAAGTGCTCCTTGAGCGCGTGGGTCAGGCCGTGCCAGTTGAAGTCGGCGCCGTCATCGGTGAGCCCGGAATACAGGCTCAGCTTGCGCGCAGAGCCCTTGAGCGGTTCGGCAAAGACAGCGAGACCGGCCGAATCCGGGCCGCGCTCGGTCATGCCAGCATGGGCACCATCAACTCGCCCAGTTGTTGCCTGAGTGCCGGCTTCTTGACCAGCAACCCAACGATTCCACACATGGCTGTTCTCCGTTGCGTTTTTCAGAAGAACTGGAGGTAGTTGTCCACCTCCCAGTCCGAGACGTGGCGCATGTACTCCACCCACTCCATGCGCTTGAGGGCAATGAAGTCCTCGGCGAGCGGGCCGAGCGCGCCCTTCACGATGGCGTCCTTCTCCAGCGCATCCACCGCCTCCTTGAGGTTCTGCGGCAACAGCTTGATGCCGCGTCGGCGCAGCTGGGCCGGGTTCATGTCGTAGAGGCTGTCGGTCACCGGATCGCCCGGCTCGAGCTTGCGCTCGACACCATCGAGGCCGGCGGCGATCACCGCTGCAGTGGCCAGATAGGGGTTGGCC
>RFSW01000043.1 GCA_009923755.1 Betaproteobacteria bacterium
CTCGGCGATGCCGCTCGCGTCCATCCACTTGAGCGCATCGATACCGCTCTGGTCAGCGCCGACCAGGATGCGATCGAGGATGGTACCGGCGCGCTCCTCGCCAAGCGCGCGGGTCAGCACGTTACGCAGATACTCGTCCTGCGAATCGTTGAGCGAGATCTTGCCGTGCACGGCGTTCTTGAGGTCGAGCACCGCGTCGTGCAACTCGTCGGGCGAGGTGGTGCCGAGAATGGCGATGTTGGTGCCGACCCGCTGCACCTCGCGCGGCATCATGTGCTGCAGAACGGCAGCGGCAAGCTCCTCCCCGATGCTGGAGAGCAAGATCGCACTCTTTTTCCCCGCGACGTCCTCTTCAGCCATTGTTCATCCAGCTCCTCAAGACTTCGGCGAACAAGCGCGGATCCTTGCGCGCGATGAATTTCGCCACTTCGATATCTTCTTGGAAGCGCGCCTCGGCCTCGGCCTGAGCGCGCGCCTCGTCGCTCACGGCTACTCTACTCGCTTCGCCATCCGGCATCGGGAACTCGCTGCCGGCGCCTGTCAGCGGCTGACCGTCCGCACCGACAACGACCATCTGGCCATCCGCACCGCGCACCAGCCTCACCCCCTCGGGCAAGTCGACGCCGGCCAGCACCGGCTCCTGCTCGGGCACGGTGCTGAGTTGGCGGATAGCCGGGCGCAACACGCCGAACACCAGGTAAGCGATCAGCAATGCCACTGCGACGTTGCCGAGGTTCTGCCCGACCAGCGCAACCATCGCCTCGGGGTCCTCAAACAATGGCTTGGGCGGCGGCAACTCGGCCGGCGCCGTGAACGTGGCATTGACGACATTGAGGGTGTCGCCGCGCTCCTTGGAGAAGCCCATCGCCTCACGTGACAGGTTGGTGATCTGCTCGACCTCTTTTGCAGTGAGCGCCTTGAAGCTCGGCGCCTCGCCAGCCTTGCCTTCGACGCGACGGAAGTTCACCACCACGGCAGCCGAGACGCGACGGATGCTGCCGACCGGTCCTTTGGTGTAACGGATGGTCTTGTCGAGTTCAAAATTGACCGTGGACTCGCGCTGACGCGATTGCTGTTCAGCGACTGCCGGTGCCGCAGCAGCGGCCGGCGCCGCACCCGCGGCGGCGGCCGGCGCTGGCGCCGCCGGTGGTGCCGCGATTGGCGCTGCGGCTGCGCCAGGCGGCTGGTTGGAGAGCGCGCCGGGCACCCCGCCGGCGCCCGGGCCGTTGCTCTGCGACTCGCTCTCCTGACGACTGCGCACCGCCGACTCCTCGGGTCGCGGATTCGGACGGAAAGTCTCCGAAGTCTGCTCGACCTGCGAGAAATCGATGTCGGCGGCAACCTGCGCCTTCACGTTGCCGCTGCCCACCACCGGCACCACGATCGACTCGATGCGCGCTGCGATGTCGCGCTCGATCTCCTTGCGATACTTGAGCTGCGTCGCATCGAGGCCGGCGGTGGTATTGCCCTCGCTACGCGCCGAGAGCACATTGCCGGACTGGTCGACCACGGTGACCTGCTTGGGGCTCAGGCCGGTGACGCTGCTGGACACCAGATGCACGATGCCGGCCACTTGCTCGGGATCGAGCAGGCGGGCGCGCTCAAGCTCGACCAGCACCGACGCGCTGGGCTGCTGGGCCTCGCGCACGAACACGCTCGGCCGAGGGATGGCAAGGTGCACGCGGGCACTGCGCACCGCTCCGATCGATTCAACGGTGCGCGCCAGCTCTCCCTCGAGCGCGCGCTGGTAGTTGACCTGCTCGGCGAACTGACTGATGCCGAGGCGCGGATTGTCGAGCAGTTCGAAACCGGTGGCGCCACCCCGTGGGAGCCCCTGCGCGGCAAGCTTGAGACGGGTGTCGTAGACCACCTCTTCCGGCACCATGATGGACGCACCGCCGTCGCCCATGCGATAGGGCACATTCAGCTGCGAGAGTTGGGCCAGGATGGCGCCGCCGTCGCGGCCATCGACGTTGGCGAACAGCACCCGATAGGTCGGCGTGCGCGCCCACAACACAGCCCCGACGACGATGGCGATGGCTGCCGCCAGCGCAACCATCAGCCAGATCTTGCGGGTGTTGTCGAGCCGGTTGAAACCTTCGAGCAGCGCCGCCGGCGAAAACTTCTGGGACTGTTCCGCCATGCAGTCCCTAGATCTGCATGCTCATGACTTCGCGGTAGGCCGAGACCAGACGCTCGCGCACTTGCACCATCATCTGGAACGAGAGGCTGGCCTTGGACAGCTCGATCACCACGTCCTGCAAAGCGAGGTCAGGGTCGGTGTCGAGCCTGCGCTTGAGCTGGTCGCCACGCGCCTGCTGTGCGCTGACGTCGCGCAGGGCGTCGCCAAGCGCATCGGCGAAACCCTGACCAGACGCCGGCTGCGAGGCCGCGGCACCTTGCGGCGTCACCTGCGTTGCGACCGCCCGCATCTGCGCGAGCGCGCTGTCGATCCCGTTGGTGGTGTTCATCGGCTCTCCCCCTGCCCGAGTATACGACCTCGCGCGAGCCTGCGGCCGCGCAACGTGCAGGCGTGCGACCCCTACCGCTTACACGTCGTCGCTGACCAAGCCCTCGTCACGCCAGCGCGCCAATTTATGGCGCAAGGTCCGCTCGGGCATCGCCAAGCGTTCAGCGGCCAGGCGGCGATTGCCGCCGCTGGCGGCAAGGGCGTCGAGCACCGCCTGGCGCTCCAGCGAACGCAGGTCGGTGCCGGCAGCGGCTGGCGGTGCGGGCGGGCGTGGCGCTTGAGCCACAGCCGGGCGGAGCATCAGGTGCTGGGCACGCACCTCCGGGCCTGGCGCGAGGATGGCTGCCCGCTGCATCACATTGGCAAGTTCGCGAACATTGCCCGGCCAATCGTAGGCCTGCAGCGCGGCACACGCGCAGTCGGCGAGGGCTGCCCGACTGTCGTGCTGCTGAAGCAGCGCGGCCGCCAGCAACAGGATGTCCTCAGGCCGCTCGCGCAGGGGCGGGATGATCAGAGGAAATACATTCAGCCGGTAATACAGGTCCTCGCGGAACGCGCCGGCAGCGACATGAGCGACCATGTCGCGGTTGCTGGTGGCGATCACGCGGATATCGACCGGCAAGGCGCGGCTGCCGCCGACCCGCTCCACCTCGCGCTCCTGCAGGGCTCGCAGCAATTTGGCCTGCAGTGGCATCGGCAACTCGGAGATCTCATCGAGCAGGAGAGTGCCGCCATCGGCCTGCTCGAACTTGCCGGCGTGGCCGGCGGTGGCGCCGGTGAAGGCGCCCTTTTCATGACCAAACAAAGTGCTCTCGAGCAGATTGTCCGGGATCGCCGCGCAGTTGATGGCAACGAAGGGCCGACCTGCGCGCGGCGAGCTGGTGTGGATGAAGCGGGCCAGCACCTCCTTGCCGACACCACTCTCACCGCTGACCAGTACCGTGGCGTCGGATGCGGCCACCCGCTCGGCGAGTGCGTAGAGCTCGCGCAGGCCGGGAGTGGCCACTGCACGTGCGTCGTCGGCTGCCAACGCACGCTTGAAGCGCGCCACCTCAGCGAGCAGCGCGTCGATGTCGAACGGCTTGGTCAGGTAATGACTGGCGCCATCACGCACCGCCTGGACCGCCCGCGCGATGTCCCCGAAGGCCGTCATCATCACCACCGGCGTCTGCGGCCACTGCCGTTTGATCTCGCCAAGCAGCGTGTAGCCGTCCATCGGCGCCATCTGGATGTCGGTCAGCACCAGACTTACCGGTCCGGCCGCGAGCACGCCGAGCGCTGCCCCGCCATCCGCTGCCTCGACCACCTGATAGCCGCCTGACTGCAGCGCTGCGACCAGCGCCGCCCGCAGCGCGGCATCGTCCTCGACCACCAGCAGCCGGTCCATCAAGTGCCTCTCGAATCGCTGTGCGGCAACTCGACGATGAACGCCGCGCCGCGACCAGGCGCCTGGTCCACAACCACGCTGCCGCCATGCCGCTCCACCACACCGCGCACGATCGACAAGCCCAGCCCCGTGCCGCCGTCGCGGCCGGAGACAAAAGGCTCGAAGATGCGCGGCAGCAAGTCCCGATCGACGCCCGGCCCCTGGTCGGCCACGCGCAAGCGCACCCGTGCCGCACCGGCCTCGACCTGCAGCGTGACCACACCGCCGGCAGGGCTGAAATGAATGGCGTTGTCGATCAGGTTGCTCAGCGCGCCCTCGAGCGGCACCCGCCACCCCCGCACGCTGCCGCAATCGGCCGGCACCTCGATGCGCAGCTCGACCTGCCGGCGCGCCGCGAGACCCTCCATAGCGGCGCGCACGCCGAGCAGGAAGGGCGCGAGCGCGATCAGCGTCGGCGGCGAGGCCCCGTGGTCGCCGAGCTGGTCGAACGCGTGGCTGATGTAGGCCTGCATGTGTTGCAGCCGATCGACGAGGGCGTCGACCTGCCCTCGCTGGCCGTCGTCGAGGCTGCTGCGGGCGAGCACGCCGGCATGCAGCAGCGCCGCCGACAGTGGCGTGCGCAACTGGTGCGCGAGGTGAGCGGCGAATTGCCCCAGCGCCACCAGTTGCCGCTCGCGCTCGATGCCGGCCCGCTCGGCCACACTGCGGGTGGCGTCGGCGAGCGCGTAGACCGTCTCGCCCGAAGGTGTACGGCTCTGCTGCACCCGCCAGCACGCGCGCTGCAGCAGATATTCATCGGCGACGGCAGTCGGTGTGAGGCGCGCCAGAAAGGTCTGCCAGACATCGCCGGCGCTGAGGCCGGTGACGCGTGCCGCCTGCGCCGACAGCTGCAACACGCGACCCGCGGCGTCGACCACCACCACGGCAGCCGGCAGCGAGTCGAGGATGAGTGCGAGCCGCGCCGCCACCGCCGTGCGCTCGCGCAGGCTGCCGGCGAGACGTCCGGTCGACTCGCCGAGCGAACGACGCAGCGCCGCCTGCTCGTCGACCAGGGCGGCGACTGCATCGGCGATGTCACCCGGCGCGGACAAGGTCATCGCGGCAGCAGCAGGAGGATGAACGTCACAACCATGGGCATTATTATGGCCCCGCGGCAGGGGCCAGATATCCCTTGAAACAATCACCCTGCTAAAGTTCGCTGCGCGATCAACCGTAACCAGTGTATCCAGGAGTTTCGGCCGGCCCATGTCTGAACTTTTTCGCAACGTCGAAGCGCGTACCCGCTTGGCGGGCACCAACAAGTTGGAGATTCTGCTGTTCACGCTGGGCGTCGACGCGCGCACCGGGCGCCGCGAGACCTTCGGCCTGAATGTGTTCAAGGTGCGCGAAGTGCTGAAGGCACCGCCGGTCACCGCCGCGCCAGAGATGCCCGGCGTGGTCGAAGGCATGGTTTCGATGCGCGGCACGCTGGTGCCGGTGATCCACCTTGGCCGTTACACCGGCATCGCCAGCGGCTCGCCCTCCGAGGTGATGGTGGTGACCGAATACAACGGCCACACCCAAGGCTTCCTGGTGGAAGCGGTGGACACCATCCTGCGCCTCGACTGGGGCTCGATGCGCGTGCCACCGGACCTGCTGAACGCCCACATGTCGAGTCTGGTGACTGCCGTGACCGAATTGGCCGATGGCCGCCTGGTGATGATGCTGGACGTCGAGAAGATCCTCGCTGAGACGGCACCACCCCAGGATGAGACGGTGTTCCATAGCATCCGTCCGGTGTCCGCCACCCACGGCATGGTGTTCTTTGCCGACGACTCTGCGGTGGCGCGCCAACAGATCGCGCGCACCCTCGACGCCATGGCAGTGCGTCATCGCAGCGCCATCAATGGTTTGCGCGCGTGGGAGGATCTGCAACGACTGGCCGCTCATGCCGAGGCGCTGGGCGAACCGGTGTCGCAGCATATCCGCCTGATCCTGACCGACATCGAGATGCCCGAGATGGACGGGTATATGTTGACCCGTCGGATCAAGGCCGACCCGCGCTTCAGTCAGGTGCCCGTGCTCATGCACTCCTCGCTGTCGTCGAGCTCCAACGAGCGACTCGGGCACTCGGTCGGCGTCGACGCCTACGTACCCAAGTTCGAACCGCACCGGCTTGCCGAGACGGTCGCTGAGCTGCTGAGCAAGGCGGCTTGAGATGAGCATGCAAGAAAGCACCGTACCCGCACCCACCTCGCTGCTCGACGCGGTCGATGGGCGCACCAAGCTGGCCGGATCTAACCGGATGGAGTTGCTGCTGTTCTCCATCGGTACGCCGGAGGTGTTCGCGATCAACGTGTTCAAGGTCCGCGAAGTTTGTAAAACGCCGGAGATCACGCTGACCCCCAACATGCCGGCCGGCGTCGATGGCGTCATCAACCTGCGCGGCAACATCATCCCGGTGCTGGATCTGTCCTTCTTCCTCGATCGTGACGGCGTGGCCAACTGCACCAAGCGCACCATGATGGTCACCGAATACAGCCGCCGCACCCAAGGCTTTTTGGTCGACAACGTCGATCGCATCGTCCGCGTCGACTGGGAGAGCGTGCGCGCCCCCGATGGCCTGATGGCCCGAACCGACGGACTGGTGACCGCCATCACCGACCTGCCCGATGGGCAGCTGGTGTCGATTCTCGACGTCGAGCAAATCCTGGCCACTGCCTTCGGCGAGGTCGCGGTGCCCGATCTGGAGCCTATCGACACCGCCCCCAACAGCTTCCTTTTCTTTGTCGACGATTCCTCGGTCGCGCGCCGCGAGATCGGTGCCGTGATGGACAAGCTCTGCGTGCGCACGCAACTGGCCACCAATGGCAACGAAGCGCTCAATCGGCTGCGCGCACTGGCCGCGCAGGCCGAACGCGACGGCGAGCGGCTGTCGGAATCCCTGCGGGTGATCCTCGTCGATGCCGAGATGCCTGAGATGGACGGCTTCGTGCTGACCCGTCACATCAAGGCCGACCGCCGCTTTGCCGGCATCCCGGTGGTGATGCACTCGTCACTTTCGTCAGAAGCGAACAAGGCGATGGGTGTTGCAGTCGGCGTCGACGCATATGTGGCAAAGTTCAACCCCGAGATTCTTGCCGACACGCTGCGGCCGTTGATCGGCCGCTGAGCTCCAGGACTTCGCGACATGACCGACCCCAATATGAAATTCCTTGTCGTCGACGACTTCGCCACCATGCGTCGCATCGTCCGAAATCTGCTGAAGGAACTGGGCTTCAGCAACGCCGATGAGGCCGAAGACGGCGTGGTGGCGCTGCAAAAACTGCGTGCGTCGCGGTTCGACTTCGTGGTCACCGACTGGAACATGCCGAACATGACGGGCATCGAGTTGCTGCGCAACATCCGCGCCGACGCCTCGCTGAAGCATCTGCCGGTGTTGATGGTGACTGCCGAAGCGCGCAAGGAAAATATCATCGAGGCAGCGCAGGCCGGTGCCAGCGGTTATGTGGTCAAGCCATTCACCGCCGCCACCCTCGACGAGAAGCTCAAGAAGATTTTCGCCAACATGGCGGCCCGCGCCGCCTGACGGCCGCTGCCCAAGGAGTGCAGGATGACGACCGACAGCGACACCCCTGAGCTCGAGGCGCTGTTCGACAGCATCGTCGCCGAGACGCTGTCGGCGCGTTGCGCCGAGACTGGCGAGACGCCGCCCGGAAGCACGCCGCTGGCAAACGATGCAGCCGGCGCAGCGGAAATGCCGCAGGACGTGTTCAAGCACGTCGGCTTGCTCACCCGGCAACTACACGACACGCTGCGCGAACTCGGCCACGACCGCAAACTGGCCGAAGTGGCGGAACGTATCCCCGACACCCGCGACCGGCTCGCCTACGTCGCGCGACTGACCGAGGACGCTGCCACCAAGGTCCTGTCGGCAACCGAACGGGCACAACCGCTGCAGGACAGCATCATCAGCGGCTCGACGGCACTCGAGGCGCGCTGGAATGCGGTCTTCGAGGGCGGCAGCGACCCGGTGGCCTTCCGCAAACTGGCCGAAGACACGCGCGCCTATCTCGCGTCAACGCGCGATGCCGCCGGCGCCACTCGTGAAGAGCTGCATAACATCATGATGGCGCAGGATTTTCAGGATCTGACCGGCCAAGTGGTGAAGAAGATGACCGAACTCACCGCCGGCATGGAAAAGCAACTTCTCGCCATCCTGATCGAACACGCGCCGGCCGAGCGGGCCGGCGAAGGTGAGGGCCTGCAAGGACCCGCCTTCAATGCAAAGACAATGAGCGAGTCGCTCGGCAGCCAGGTCGAAGTCGACTCGCTGCTCGAGAGCCTCGGCTTCTAGGAGACCGCCATGAGCGCGTTCAGCGGGATGGAAGAGCTGTTGCAGGACTTCCTGCAGGAGGCATCGGACCTGCTGTCCGGGGTCGACAACAAACTGGTCGAACTCGAGCAGCATCCCGACGACGAGCGTCTGCTCAACGATATCTTCCGCGGCTTCCACACCATCAAGGGTGGCGCCGGCTTTCTCGGCGCGACCGAGATGGTGGCGCTCTGCCACCGCACCGAGAACCTGTTCGACCGACTGCGCCAGCGCACCCTGAAACTCAATCCGGCCATCATGGATGTGATCCTTGAGGCCACCACCGAAGTCCGGCGGATGATGGGCGACCTCTCCGCCAGCAAGCAGCCGAGCGCGGCGCCGTCCCGTCTGCTGGAAGCGCTCGACGCGGTGCTGGAGGGGCGCATGGTGGCCACCGAACCGGTCGAGGCCACTCCGGCCGCGGAACAGCCCGCCACCATGGAGCGACCGACTGGCGAGGGCATGGTCGACTGGGCCGGCCTGCTGGCTGCTGTGGCGCCCCCGGGCAGCGACGCTGCCAATGCCATCGAGCCGGCGCCGGCAGCTGCCGCGCCCGAGGCACGCGCAGAATCTCCTGAGAAGGCGAGCGTTGAGCCCCGCGGCGAGTCCCCCGCAAAACCGCGTGCCAAGGCCCGGGCCGACGCCCCCGCCGAACCGCGCGCCGAAGCGCCCGCAGAAACCCCGGCAGAGCCCCGGGCAAAAGCGCCCCGCGCGGAGCCGCCGGCGGCATCGGCCCCGCGTGCTGCCGCCGAGCCGGCGCGCGCGCCTAAGCCCGCAGTCGCCAGCACCACTGCGCGCGATGCTTCGATCCGCGTCGATACCGACCGTCTCGATCAGGTGCTCAACCTGTCTGGCGAGATCGGCCTGACCAAGAACCGCCTTAATTGTCTGCGCGCCGAACTGCTGGCCGGCAACACCGGCCCGGATACGGTCAACGCCATGGATGTGGCCATTGCGCAACTCGATCTGCTGGTCGGCGACCTGCAGAACGCCGTGATGAAGACACGCATGCAGCCGGTCGGCAGCCTGTTCCAGAAATACCCGCGCCTGGTGCGGGACCTGGCGCGTCAGTTGGGCAAAGATGTTGAGCTTGAGATCAGCGGCGACGAGACCGAACTCGACAAGACCATCATCGAGGACCTCAGGGATCCGCTGGTGCATCTGGTACGCAACGCCGTCGACCACGGCTGCGAGATGCCGGCCGACCGCGTCGCCAGCGGCAAACCGGCGAAATGCATCATTCGACTCAGCGCCCAGCATGCCGGCGACCACATCGTGCTCGAGATCGCAGACGACGGACGCGGCATCCGCGCCGATGTGCTGCGGCGTAAAGCCCTCGAAAAGGGTCTGATCGACGTCGAGACCGCCAATTCGCTGGACGAGATATCGAGCCTCAAGCTGATCTTCCTGCCCGGCTTCTCGACCAAGGACCAGATCTCCGACGTGTCCGGACGTGGCGTCGGCATGGATGTGGTCAAGACCAACATCCAGAAGCTCAACGGGCGCATCGACATCAACTCGCAAGCAGGCGTCGGCACCACGTTTCGCGTGCACCTGCCGCTCACCCTGGCGATCATGCCGGTGCTGGTGGTGCGACTCAAGCAGCAGTCATTCGCCGTACCGCTGTCGATGGTGCGCGAGATCATGCCCTTGCCACCCTCGGCGATCCAGCATGTGTCGGGTCGCGCCACGCTGGTCCTGCGCGACGAAGTGCTGCCGGTGCGTTCGCTGGCGGGCATGCTCAACCGTGAGGGCGATGCGCCGCCCTTCGGCGTCCTCATGCAGACCTCGGCGCGCGGCGCCTTCGTGCTCGGTGTCGATGGCTTTGTCGGACGCGATGATGTGGTCATCAAGCCGCTTGCCGACATCAAGCCCAAGGGGGTTTCAGGGGCCACCTTGTCGGGCGACGGCGCAGTGGTGCTGGTGCTCGACATCGAGGCGATGCTAGACGAGCCGGCCAGCGTGATGCTTGGCTTCACCTTCAACCGGCCACCGGCAGAAACCGGAGCGCCTGGCGGCAATCCGCTCGACCCGGCGATCGCAGCGTAAGTAGCGTACGCGCGACCGCTGCGCAGGCGCTCAGAGCAGCCCGGCCTCGGCGAACGAGAACACGCGCTGGCGCGTGACCACCAAATGGTCGAGCACGTGGACATCGACCAGTGCCAAGGCGTCGCGCAGGGCCGCGGTGAGTTTGCGGTCGGCGGCGCTCGGCTCGGCCGACCCCGAAGGGTGGTTGTGGGCGAACACCACGGCGCTGGCATTGAGACCCAGAGCACGTCGAACCACCTCGCGCGGATAGACGCTGGTCTGCGATACCGTGCCGCGAAACATCTCTTCGAGGGTGAGCAGGCGATGTTGCGCATCGAGGAAGAGGACAGCGAACACCTCATGGGGCGACAGCCCGATGCCGAGACGCAGGTAGTCGCGCACGGCGCCCGGTGAGTCGAGCAAGGGCGTCGCCGGCAGCGTTTGCCCGAGACCCCGCCGCACCAACTCGACTGCCAGCGCGATGCGATGACGCACGCCGGTCGGCCGCCCCACCGACGGTTCAACGGCGGCCAGCACCAGCCCGGCGAGCCCACCCGCCTCCGCCAACTGGCGTCGCAGGCGCGAGGTCGGCCGCGCACCGATCAGGCCAGCCACCAACTCGACGTCGTCATGAGCGGGGAAACGCCCCGCAACAGCGTGTCCGGCTGCGGAGCCCGCGTTACACTCGCGGCCATGCCGACGCCTGCTCTGCCCCCGTCCCGCCACCTGGTACTCGGTGTCACCGGTGGCATCGCCGCCTACAAGTGTGCCGAGCTGGTGCGACTGTGGGTGCGTCAAGGACACACCGTCGACGTCGTGATGACCGCGGCGGCGAAGGCTTTCGTCGGCCCGGCGACCTTTCAGGCGCTGTCCGGCCGTCCCGTCCGGGATGACCTGTGGCGCAGCGAGACCGGAGGAATGGACCATATCGCCCTGTCGCGAGGTGTCGATGCGCTGATTGTGGCGCCGGCGTCGGCCGATTTCATCGGCAAATTGACGCATGGTCTCGCGGACGACCTGCTTTCGACCTTGTGCCTCGCGCGCGACTGCCCGCTGCTGATCGCCCCGGCAATGAACCGGCAAATGTGGGAGAACCCGGCAACGCGACGCAACGTCGCGCAGCTGCGTGCTGACGGCATCGCCGTGCTCGGGCCGGCCAGCGGCGAACAGGCGTGCGGCGAGGTCGGCGAAGGGCGCATGCTGGAACCCGCGGAGATCGTCTGGCGTGTCGAATCCCACCTGCTACCCAAGCCACTGGCGGGACGCCGGGTGCTGATCACCTCGGGGCCCACCCTTGAGCCGATCGATCCGGTGCGTGCCCTCGTCAACCGCAGCTCAGGCCGCATGGGCCATGCCATCGCTGCCGCCGCCCGCGATGCCGGCGCGACGGTGACCCTGGTGTCCGGCCCGGTGGCTGTGCCGGCGCCAGGCGACGTGCAGACCATCCGCGTCGAGACTGCCGCGGAGATGCTTGACGCGGTCGAGGCCCAGATCGCCGGCACCGACATCTTTATCGGCGTCGCCGCTGTGGCCGACTACCGCAGCGAGATGCAGGCACCGCACAAACTCAAGCGTGACGGCGGACCGCTGAAGCTCGACCTGCTTCCCAACCCGGACATCCTCGCCACGGTGGCCGGTCGCGCCAATCCGCCGTTCTGTGTCGGCTTCGCTGCTGAGAGTCAGGACTTGCTGGCCCATGCGGAAGCCAAACGCCGACGCAAGGGCCTGCCCCTGCTGGTCGCCAACGACGCCAGCGCCATCGGTAGCGAGGCAAGTCGCCTCCATCTGCTCGACGACACCGGTGTACACAGCCTGCCGCCCGCCGACAAAGCGGTCTCGGGGCGCTGGGTCGTGGACCACATCGCCCACCTGTTCAACCAAGGGGAGACACCCTGATGCGGGTCGAATTGCGCATCCTCGACGCGCGCTTGCGCGCCTCTCCACCGGCCTACGCCACCGCCGGC
Source organism: Betaproteobacteria bacterium (assembly GCA_009923755.1). Lineage (GTDB taxonomy): Bacteria > Pseudomonadota > Gammaproteobacteria > Burkholderiales > UBA3065 > UBA3065. The sequence continues at coordinate 12,204 of RFSW01000043.1, forward strand.
GCCGCCGGCCTCGACCTGCGCGCGTGCATCGAGGCGCCGATGGCGATCGCCCCGGGCACCACCCAGCTGATCCCCACCGGCATGGCCCTGCACCTCGCGGATCCGGGCTATGCGGCGATGCTGCTGCCACGTTCGGGACTCGGTCATAAGCACGGCATTGTGCTCGGCAACCTGGTCGGCCTGATCGACTCCGACTACCAGGGTCAGGTCTTCGTCTCGCTCTGGAACCGTGGCCACGAGCCCTTCGAGTTACAGCCGCTGGAGCGCATCGCGCAACTCATCATCGTGCCGGTGATGCATGCCGAGTTCGTCGAAGTCGAAGCGTTCGCCGCCAGCGACCGCGGCGCCGGCGGCTTCGGCAGCACCGGCCGCAGCTGAGCCGGCTGGTCGCCATGACTGCGAACACCCACGGCATCGTCCTCTTTGCCCACGGCGCACGAGCAGCCTCCTGGGCGGCCCCGTTTGAGCGCTTGCGCGAACTGGTCGCCGCAACGCACGCCGGCGGACCGGTGCGCTTGGCCTACCTCGAACTGATGACGCCCGACCTGCCGACCGTGCTCGCCGAGATGGCAGCGGCCCAGGTGGTGCGGGTCGACCTGTTCCCGATCTTTCTGTCGGTCGGCAGCCATCTGCGCGAGGACCTTCCGGCGCTGGTGACCGATGCCAGAGCGCGGCACCCGGCCCTGCAGATCCGCGTGCACCCCGCGCTCGGCGAGAGCGAGGCGATGTTGCGGGTCATCGCAGTGGGCGTGGCTCAGTCGCTGGCAAGCGACTGACGCACGCGCTCGTACATGGCGATGGCCGCGGCCACCGCCACGTTGAGCGACTCAGTGGCGCCTGGCATAGGGATGCTGACACGCTGGTCGGCACCGTTCAGCGCCGCCTCGCCGATGCCCGCACCCTCGCCACCCACCAGCAGCACCACCTCGCCACGCAAGTCGACACGGTGCAACGGCACGCCGTCGCGCGGCGCCAGCGCGATGACGCGGCCACGATGAGCGGCCAGTGCTGTCACCAGGTCGAGCCCTTGGCAGATGTCCAAGCGGGCATGGCCGCCCTGTCCGGCGCGCAAGGCCTTCCACGACCAGGCATCGGCGCAGCCGCCACCCAGCCAGACCTGGTCAAAGGCGCAGGCGGCGGCACAACGGATGGCAGTGCCGACATTGCCGGGGTCCTGAACGGCGTCAAGGGCGAGGATGCTGCCGCCAACTGCCGGGTGAGCCTCGGGCACCGGCACCACGGCAAGCAGACCGGGGCCAGCCCCGGCAGGCGAGATCGCGGCGAGACAGTCATCGTCGACCAGGTGCACGGCCGGCGGCGGCGTGGTGCCCGCGCCGACCCAGGAACCCAGTTCTTGCGCACGCGACGCGCCCAACAGCACTCTCTCGACCGGGAGGCCGGCAGCCCGCCAGTCGTCGAGCAGATGCTCGCCCTCGAGCACAGCGAGGCCGGCGGCCTGACGCTCACGCGGCCGCTCCAACAGCTGCCGCACCTTCTGCAGCAAAGGGTTACGCCGACTGCGAATCAACTCCATGGTGGCGGAGCATACCGTGGACCGCGAACAGCGTCCGCATCGGTCTCAGGCTCAAGTAAAGTGGCGGGAGTCCGTAACAGGACAAAGACCTTCACTGAACCACCGGGCCGACATCCACCCTCGCACATGTTCATCGCCATCGGCTACATCATCACCCTCGGCTCGATCTTCGGCGGCTTCGTGCTGGCCGGCGGTCACCTTGCCGCGCTGTTTCAGCCGCTCGAATTGCTGATGATCTTCGGCGGCGCCGCCGGTGCCTTCGTCGCCGGCAACACCGGCAAGAATGTCAAAGCCACCCTCAAAGCCTTCCCAGCGCTGTTCAAGGGCCCCGCGTACAGCAAGGCGGTCTACATCGACCTGCTGGCGATGCTGTTCGAGGTCCTTGCCAAGGTGCGCAAGGAAGGCCTGATGTCGATCGAATCGGACGTGGAGGAGCCCGAGAAGAGTGCGATCTTCTCCAAGTACCCCAAGGTGATGTCCGACCACCACGTGGTCGAGTTCCTCACCGACTATCTGCGCATGATGGTCGGGGGCAACCTCAATGTGTTCGAGATCGAAGCGCTGATGGATTCCGAACTCGAGTCGCACCATAAAGAGGAGCATGGCCCGGCCGATGCCCTCGCCAAATTGGGTGACGGCATGCCGGCGTTCGGCATCGTTGCGGCGGTGATGGGCGTGGTGCACACGATGGAATCCCTGCACCTGCCGCCCGAAGAACTGGGTCTGCTGATCGCGCACGCGCTGGTCGGGACCTTCCTCGGCATCCTGCTCTCCTACGGCATGGTCGCTCCGCTCGCCGCCCTGCACGAGCAGAAGGTCACCGAGAACAGCAAGATCTACGACTGCATCAAGGCGGTGCTGCTGGCCAGCATGAACGGCTATGCGCCTCCGGTGGCTGTGGAGTTTGGACGCAAGGTGCTGTTCTCCACCGACCGCCCGGGCTTCCGCGAGCTCGAGGAAGAGATCAAGAACCGCAAGGGCAAGTGAGCCCGGATAGCGGCCGGGCACGACGGAGTGATCGCGGGTGAGTGACGACAGTCAGCGGCCAATAGTCTTCAAGCGGGTCAAGAAGACC
>RFSW01000044.1 GCA_009923755.1 Betaproteobacteria bacterium
GTAAACGGTGCCGGACCGGCCGTACGGAATAGCTTGCCAGCCAGCCCTCGGTTAGAATCAGCCGCGCTATGCAGCAGAGTTAACCCGCGGAATTTCCATGCATTTTGACGCACCGTTCGAGGTCATCGTGGTGGGTGGCGGCCATGCCGGCACCGAGGCCGCGCTCGCCGCTGCGCGCATGGGTCGCCGCACGCTGCTGGTGACGCACAGCATCGAGACGCTCGGCCAGATGAGCTGCAACCCGTCGATCGGCGGCATCGGCAAGGGTCATCTGGTGAAAGAGGTCGACGCGCTCGGCGGGGCGATGGCGCTGGCCGCTGACGCAGCCGGGATCCAGTGGCGCACCCTCAACGGCAGCAAGGGGCCCGCAGTGCGCGCCACCCGCGCCCAGGCCGACCGCGTTCTTTATCGCGCGGCGATCCGCGCCAAGTTGGAGAACCAGCCCAACCTGCAGATCTTCCAGCAACCGGTCGACGACCTCATCCTTGAGGGCGACCGCGTCGCCGGGGTGGTCACGCAGTCGGGGACCCGGTTTCATGCAAAGACGGTGGTTCTGACCGCCGGCACCTTCCTCGGCGGGCTCGTCCACATCGGCCTGCAGCACCACCGCGCCGGCCGCGCCGGCGACCCGGCGTCCATCACCCTTTCTGAGCGCCTGCGCGAACTCGCGCTGCCGGTCGGCCGGCTCAAGACCGGCACGCCGCCGCGCATCGATGGCCGCAGCATCGACTACATGCGGCTGGAGCCGCAGCCGGGCGACACGCCAGTCCCTGTGTTTTCATACATGGGCTCTGCCACCATGCATCCGGCGCAGGTGCCGTGCTGGATCACGCATACCAATGCCGGTACTCACGACATCATCCGCGGCGGGCTCGACCGCTCGCCGATGTTCACCGGCGTCATCGAGGGCGTCGGGCCGCGCTACTGCCCGTCGATCGAGGACAAAGTCACGCGCTTTGCCGATCGCGACTCACACCAGATCTTCCTCGAACCAGAGGGCCTGACCACCCACGAGGTCTACCCCAACGGCATCTCCACCAGCCTGCCTTTCGAGGTGCAGGTGGCCGCGGTGCACAGCATCGCTGGCCTCGAGAACGCGGTCATCACGCGCCCCGGCTACGCCATCGAATACGACTACTTCGACCCGCGCGGCCTGCAGCCGAGCCTCGAGACCAAGGCTGTGCGCGGGCTGTTCTTCGCCGGCCAGATCAACGGCACCGCGCAGGGTCTGCTGGCCGGGATCAACGCCGCCCGCGTGGCGCGTGACGAGCCGGTGTGGGTGCCGCGGCGTGAGACCAGTTACATCGGGGTGATGGTCGACGACCTCACCACGCAAGGCGTGACTGAGCCCTACCGCATGTTCACCAGCCGCGCCGAGTACCGCCTGAGCCTGCGCGAGGACAATGCCGATGTCCGCCTCACGCCCACAGGCCGCGAGCTTGGGCTGGTCGACGATGCGCGTTGGGACGCCTTCTGCGCCAAGCGCGACGCGGTGGAGGCGGAGGTCTCGCGCCTGCGCAAAACCTGGGTCAATCCGATCACAGTGGATGTCGCCACGGCCGAGCGCGTGGTCGGCAAGGCCCTCGACCACGAATACAACCTGTTCGAGTTGCTGCGCCGGCCCGAGGTGCGCCACGCGGCGCTCGCCCAGCTGCCGGGCGGCGCAGCCGAACTTCCGGCGGCGGTGGTCGAGCAGGTGGAGATCCTCGCCAAGTACCAGGGCTACATCGACCGCCAGGCGGATGAAGTCAGCAAGCGGGCCGCGCAGGAAGACACCGCACTGCCGGCCGATATGGACTACGCCGCCGTCCGCGGGCTCTCCATCGAGGCGCAGCAGAAGCTCACGGCCATCCGCCCGGCCACTTTGGGTCAGGCTTCGCGCATCCAGGGCATCACTCCGGCTACCATTTCGCTCCTGCTGGTGCATCTCAAGCGCCGGCCGCGCCACACCACTGGAAGCCCATTCGCCGCATGACGCTCAACGATCTCCTCGACGCCGGCCTTGCCGAACTCGATCTGCCATTGCCCGCGGCCGTCCGCGAGCGGCTGCTTGCTTACATCGGCCTGCTCGAGAAGTGGAACCACACGTACAACCTCACCGCCGTGCGCGAGCCGGCGGCGATGGTGACGCAACACCTGCTCGATTCACTGGCGATCCTGCCGCACCTGCCGGGCGGCTCGATGGCCGACATCGGTTCGGGCGGCGGCATCCCCGGTTTGCCGATCGCCATCACCCAGCCGGAGCGCCCGGTCACTTTGGTCGAATCCAATCAGAAGAAGGCGGCGTTCCTGCGTCAGGCGGCCATCGAGCTGGCGTTGCCCAATGTTGAGGTCTGCGAGGGCCGCGTCGAGGCGCTGGCTGGACGCACTTTTGATGTCTTGATCTCGCGAGCGCTCTCCGAGCTTCCCGAGTTCGCTCAGATGGCCGGCCACCTGTTGGCGCCGGGCGGCAGCATCGTCACCATGAAGGGCCTCTACCCGCACGAGGAGCTCGCCTCGCTGCGCCAACCGTGGCAGGTGCGCGACGTGATCCCCCTGCGCGTGCCCGGTCTCGACGCGGCCCGGCACCTGGTGCTGGCCGGGGCGGCGGCGTGATCCGCATCCTTGCCGTCACCAACCAGAAAGGCGGGGTCGGCAAGACCACCACCGCGGTCAATCTGGCGGCGAGTCTGGCTAACCTGGGCCAGCGAGTTCTGCTCATCGACCTCGATCCGCAGGGCAATGCCACGATGGGCAGCGGGATCGACAAGCGGGATCTGGCCGACACCGTCTATCAGCTGCTGGTGGGCGCCGCGCCCTGGGCCAAGGTCTGCCTTGCCTCGCCGGGTGGTTACGACGTGCTGCCAGCCAACCGCGAGCTGGCCGGTGCCGAGATCGACTTGGTCAACTTGCCGCGCCGCGAGCATCGCCTTGCCGACGCGTTGGCGCCGCATCGGCTCGACTACGACTACGTCCTGATCGACTGTCCGCCGTCGCTCAGCCTGCTGACCATCAACGGCTTGTGTGCCGCCAACGCCATGCTGATCCCGATGCAGTGCGAGTATTTCGCACTCGAGGGGCTCTCTGATCTGGTCGATACCCTGCGCAGGATCCGCCGTGGTCTCAATCCGACCATCGACATCGAGGGCATCCTGCGCACGATGTTCGACGCGCGCAGCATGCTGTCGCGGCAGGTCGCGGAGCAGCTCGCGCAGCATTTCCCGGGCAAGGTGTTTGAGACGGTGATCCCGCGCAACGTAAGGCTCGCCGAGGCGCCCAGTCATGGCTGCGCTGCCTTGCACTACGATCGGAACTCCAGCGGTAGCCGGGCGTATCTGGGACTTGCCGCAGAACTGGTGGCGCGTCATGCGCCGGCCGGGGTGGCTGCGTGAATCGCAGTCGAGGCCTTGGTCGAGGCCTGGACGTCTTGCTCGGCGCTGACCTCGGCGCCACCGATGCGGCCAGTGACCTGCGCGAGGTCGCGGTGGGCGAGTTGCGTCCGGGGCGTTACCAGCCGCGCGCGCAGATGTCGGAGGCGGCCCTCGACGAGCTGGCCGATTCGATCCGTGCGCAAGGGCTGATCCAGCCGGTGGTGGTGCGGCCAGGGGCCGACGGGGGCTACGAGATCATCGCCGGCGAACGCCGCTGGCGCGCCGCGCAGCGTGCCGGCCTTGAGCGCATCCCGGTGGTCGTGCGGCCGGTGGCGGATAACGCCGCTCTGGCCATGGCCCTGATCGAGAATATTCAGCGCGAAGATCTCAATCCGATCGAAGAGGCGCAGGGTATCCAGCGCCTGATCGACGAGTTCGGTCTCACCCACCAGGCCGCCGCGGAGGCGGTCGGGCGATCGCGGGTGGCGGTCACCAATCTTTTGCGCCTGCTGCGATTGACACCCTCGGTGCAAGCGATGCTGCTGGCGGGCGAGATCGAAATGGGACACGCGCGCGCACTGTTGGCTGTGGAAGGCGCCAACCAGATCGAATGGGCGCAGCGCGCCCTGCAGCGCAACATGACGGTGCGTGATCTGGAACGCGCACTGGCGGGCGGCGCGGCGCACAAGCGCACGCCGCCAGCGACCGACCCTGACGTGGCGGCACTCGAGCGCCGCCTGTCGGACCATTTCGGCCGCCGTGTCGAGGTGCGCGCCCGTGCCGCGGGGGCCGGTACGCTGTTGCTCCACTACGATGATGTCAACGATCTCGATGCTTTGCTGGAACGCTTGTCAGCCGGCGCGTGAGTTGACGCATCGCAGCAAAAAGCATACATTTAGAGAGTTTGCTGAGTGTCTCTGAGGTCTCGCGCTTACTTGTTCCGTCGCCCCGTGCGGTGGGCTTTGGCCGCCCAGTTCTCGGTCACTGTCGTCGCTGCGCTGCTGTTCGGGGCATTTGTCGGGGAGTTGGCGGCAAGGTCGGCGGCGTTGGGTGGTGCGGTCGCACTGTCCGGCTCGTTGGTGTACGCCGTGGTGGCTGCCCGGCCGGTCGACGGTGTGCCGCTCAACGCGCTGCGCGGGCTCATCCGGGCTCAGGCGGCCAAGATTCTGGTGGTTGTAGTTCTGCTGTGGACAGTGTTCAAATTCCACGCCGCCGCTCACTCAGCGGCATTTTTTGCGACGTTTGTTCTGGCAGTACTCGTTTTTTCGGTCGCTGCATTGGTGCGCGACCGGTAGTCCCAAGGATCAATCAGGCAGATCTCCCATGTCGACCGAACACGCGCCAAGCAACGCAACCGAGTACATCCAGCATCACCTCACCTTCAATGCCTACCCGGTGGGTGACGGCATGGTTCACGTTGACAGCGTCATCACCGCGTTTGTCATCGGTGCCTTGGCTTTGGGCTTCATCTGGTGGGTGGCACGTGGTGCCACGACCGGGGTTCCAGGCAAGCGCCAGGCCTTCGTCGAGTTGATGTTCGAATTCGTCGACGACACGGTGAAGGGCATCTTCCCGCATGGCGACCGCCACAGCTTCATGGCGCCGATCGCGCTGACCGTGTTTGTCTGGGTGCTGATGATGAATGCGCTCGACTTCATTCCGGCCGATGCCGCTGCCAAGGTGACAGGGCTGTTCAGTGACGAGTGGCGCCTGGTCCCGACCGCCGATGTCAACACCACGTTTGCGCTGGCGCTCGCGGTCTGGTTCCTGATGATTTTTTACGGCATCAAGGTCAAGGGTATCGGCGGTTGGATCCATGAGATCTTTTGCGCACCGTTCGGCGGTCACCCGCTGCTGTGGCCGGCCAACCTCTTGTTCAACATCGTTGAGTATGTGTCCAAGCCGCTGTCTCACTCGCTGCGGCTGTACGGCAACATGTACGCCGGCGAGATCATCTTCCTGCTGCTCTGGGTGTGGGCGGCGACCGGCGTGGCCGGTACCGTGGCGGGCGCTATCCTCGGCGCCGGCTGGGCTATCTTCCACATCCTGATCGTGGTGCTGCAGGCATACATCTTCATGACACTGACCGTCGTGTACCTTGCGATGGCGCACGAGGGTCACTGAAGGTTTCTTTTGGTAGTTCGGTTCGACTCGTTTTTTCGAAAGGAAGGCATCAAATGGATAAGCTGCAACTGTTGGCAATGGTTCAGGCGTACACCGGCATCGGTATCGGTCTGATCATCGGTCTGGGCGCTGCCGGCGCTTGTATTGGTGTGGGCATCATGTGCTCGCGCTTCCTCGAAGGTGCCGCCCGTCAGCCGGAGATGATGAACACCCTGCAGACCAAGGTCTTCCTGCTGCTGGGTCTGATCGACGCCTCGTTCATTATCGGCGTGGGTCTGGCCATGCTGTTTGCCTTCGGCAACCCGCTGCTGGCCGTCCTCGGTTAAGCCCTGAACGGGGATCCGTCAGGAGCGGACGATGAACTTCAACCTCACCCTGGTCGCGCAGGCCATCACCTTCGCGATCTTCATCTGGTTCTCTGCCAAGTTCGTCTGGCCCCCGCTGTTGGCGGCCATCGAGACGCGCCAAAAGACCATCGCTGACGGCTTGTCTGCCGCTGAGCGCGGTCGGCTGGAGCTCGAGCAGGCGTCGAAGAAGTCGACCGACAGCCTGCGTGAGGGCAAACAGCAGGCTGCCGCGATGGTCGCTGCCGCCGAGAAGCGTGCTGCCGAGATCGTCGAGGAGGCCAAGAGCGCCGCCCGCGTCGAGGCCGAGCGCATCGTTGAGGCCGCCCGTGGTCAGGTGGAGCAGGACGTGCAGCGTGCCCGCGAGGACTTGCGCGAGCGGGTGGCCGAGTTGGCCGTCGCGGGCGCTGAGCGCATCTTGCGTCGTGAAGTCGATGCCAAGGCGCACAGCGAACTGCTTGCCGGCCTCAAGAAGGAACTGTGACCGATGGCTGAGATCGCCACCATCGCCCGCCCTTACGCCGAGGCCGCGTTTCGCGTCGCCGCCGGCCGTAAGGCGTTGGGTGAATGGCTCGAGGGCTTGCAGTTGTTGGCCGGTCTTGTCGCCGACCCGCGGGTCCGGTCGGTGCTCGACGACCCCAATCGCGGCAAAGCTGACAAGCAAGGTTTGTTGGCCGGTCTGCTCAAGGGCAACGCGGCGGATGACGTCATGCGATTGGCTGATCTGCTGATCGAGAACGGCCGGCTTGTCGCCATCGCCACGGAGCTGGTCAGCCAGTTTGAGCAACTCAAGTTGCAGGCCGAATCGACTTTGGATGCCCACGTCGCGAGCGCGTATCCGCTCTCCGGCGACGAGACGCAAGCCCTCACGGCCATGCTCGAGGCGCGTTACCAGCGCAAGGTCAATGTCTCTTCCACGACTGACTCAGAGCTTATCGGCGGTGTCCGCATCGCTGTCGGCGATGAGGTCATCGACGCATCCGTCCGGGGCCGTCTCGCCTCGATGGCGCTGACCCTACAACGTTAGGAGCAATCATGCAGTTGAACCCGTCCGAGATCAGCGAACTGATCAAGACCAAGATCGAGTCCTTCGGCGGAGCGCCGGAGGTTCGCACCGAAGGCACCATCGTCTCGGTGACCGACGGCATCTGCCGCGTCCACGGCCTGGCCGACGTGATGCAGGGCGAGATGCTCGAGTTCCCCAACAATACCTTTGGCATGGCGCTCAACCTTGAGCGTGATTCCGTTGGCGCGGTGGTGCTCGGTGAGTACGAGCACATCTCTGAAGGCGACACCGTCAAGTGCACGGGCCGCATCCTTGAAGTGCCGGTCGGCCCGGAGCTGATCGGCCGCGTGGTCAACGCGCTGGGTCAGCCGATCGACGGCAAGGGCCCGATCAACGCCAAGGCCACCGACAAGATCGAAAAAGTCGCGCCGGGTGTGATCGCCCGCCAATCGGTGTCGCAGCCGGTGCAGTCCGGCCTCAAGTCGATCGACTCCATGGTGCCGGTCGGCCGCGGCCAGCGCGAACTGATCATTGGTGACCGTCAGACTGGCAAGACCGCGGTCGCCGTCGACGCGATCATCAACCAGAGAGGCCAGGACATGTTCTGCGTCTACGTGGCGGTCGGCCAGAAGGCCTCGACCATTGCCAACGTGGTGCGCAAACTCGAAGAGCATGGCGCGATGGCCTACACCATCGTTGTCGCTGCCTCGGCCTCGGAATCCGCTGCGATGCAATTCATCGCGCCGTACTCCGGCTGCACCATGGGCGAATACTTCCGCGACCGCGGCCAAGACGCCCTGATCATTTACGACGACTTGACCAAGCAAGCCTGGGCTTACCGCCAGATCTCGCTGCTGCTGCGTCGCCCGCCGGGCCGCGAAGCTTACCCCGGCGACGTGTTCTACCTGCACAGCCGCTTGCTCGAGCGCGCTGCTCGCGTCAATGCCGAATATGTGGAGAAGTTCACCAACGGTGAGGTCAAGGGCAAGACCGGTTCGCTAACCGCCCTGCCGGTCATCGAGACCCAAGCCGGTGACGTCTCCGCCTTCGTGCCGACCAACGTGATCTCGATCACCGATGGCCAGATCTTCCTTGAGACTGACCTCTTCAACGCCGGTGTCCGCCCCGCCATCAACGCCGGTATCTCGGTGTCGCGCGTGGGTGGTGCAGCGCAGACCAAGCTGATCAAAAAGCTCTCGGGTGGTATCCGGACCGACCTCGCGCAGTACCGCGAGCTCGCCGCCTTCGCGCAGTTTGCCTCCGACCTCGACGACGCGACCCGTCGCCAGCTCGAGCGCGGTCGTCGCGTGGTGGAAGTGCTCAAGCAGCCGCAATACGCGCCGCTTTCGGTCTCGCGTATGGGTGTGACGCTGTTCGCCGTGACCCGTGGCTATATGGACGACGTCGAAGTCAAGCGTGTCCTCGAGTTCGAGAAGGGCCTGCACGGCTTCCTCGAGTCCTCGCACGCCGAACTGATGAAGAAGCTTGAGACCACCAAGGACCTCGATGGCGACGCGGAAAAGGCTCTCAAGGCCGCCGTCGAAGCCTACAAGGCCGCCTGGGTCTGACCCGGCTTAGGAGACCCCATGCCTAGCAGCAAGGAAATCCGCGGCAAGATCAAGAGCGTAGAGAACACGCGCAAGATCACCAAGGCCATGGAGATGGTCGCCGCGTCGAAGATGCGCAAGGCGCAGGAGCGCATGCGGGTGGCGCGTCCATACGGCGAGCAGATCCGTCGTGTGGCTGCGCACATGGCGAACGCGCTGACCGAGTACAAGCATCCGTATCTGGTTAGCCGTGAGACGGTGAAGTCGGTGGGCATCATTGTCGTCACATCCGACAAGGGCCTGTGCGGTGCGCTCAATTCCAACGTCCTGCGCCTGACCGTGAACCGTATCCGCGACAACGAGCAGGCCGGCGTCAAGGTCAAGATCACCGCCATCGGCAACAAGGGCTTCGGCCTGCTGCAGCGCGCCCGCGGCGACATCATTTCGCACATCACCGGGCTTGGCGATGCACCCTCGATGGAAAAGCTCATCGGGCCGGTCAAGGTCATGCTCGATGCGTACACCAACGGCGAAGTCGATCGCGTGATGCTGGTCTATACCCGGTTCATCAACACCATGAAGCAAGAGGCGGTCGCTGAGCAGTTGCTGCCGCTGTCGGGCGAATTGGGCTTCGAGCGTGACACCAGCTGGGACTATCTCTACGAGCCGGAACCCAAGGCCGTGATCGAGGCTTTGCTGATCCGCTATGTCGAAGCGCTGATCTACCAGGCGGTCGCGGAGAACATGGCGTCAGAGCAAAGCGCCCGGATGGTGGCGATGAAGGCTGCGTCTGACAATGCCAAGAATGTGATCGGCGAACTCAAGCTGGTCTACAACAAGACCCGCCAGGCCGCCATCACCAAAGAACTCGCCGAGATCGTCGGCGGCGCGGCTGCGGTGTAAGCAGGCGCGGACCCAGGAACACTCAGGAATTCAAAGATAGGGACATGACGATGAATCAAGGCAAGATCGTTCAATGTATCGGCCCGGTGGTGGACATCCAGTTCCCCCGCGACGCGATGCCCAAGGTCTACGACGCACTGGTGCTCGACGACAAGGCCACCAGCGCCACCGCTGAAGCCGGCCTGACGTTCGAAGTCCAGCAGCAGCTGGGAGACGGCATCGTCCGCACCATCGCCCTCGGTTCCTCCGACGGCCTCAAGCGCGGCATGGCGGTCAACGGCACTGGCAAGGGCATCGCCGTGCCGGTCGGTCAGGCCACCCTCGGCCGCATCATGGATGTGCTCGGTCGCCCGATCGACGAAGCTGGGCCCATTGCAACGGATGAGCGCCGCGAGATCCACCAGTCCGCACCGAAGTTCGATGAGCTCTCGAGCTCGGTCGACCTGCTCGAGACCGGCATCAAGGTGATCGACTTGATCTGCCCGTTTGCCAAGGGCGGCAAAGTCGGCCTGTTCGGCGGCGCCGGTGTGGGCAAGACCGTGAACATGATGGAGCTGATCAACAACATCGCTAAGCAGCACTCGGGTCTCTCGGTGTTTGCTGGCGTGGGTGAGCGCACACGTGAGGGCAACGACTTCTATCACGAGATGAAGGAGTCGAACGTTCTCGACAAGGTGGCCATGGTGTTCGGTCAGATGAACGAGCCCCCGGGCAACCGTCTGCGCGTGGCGCTGACCGGACTGTCGATGGCCGAGCGCTTCCGCGACGAAGGCCGCGACATCCTGTTCTTCGTCGACAACATCTACCGCTACACCCTGGCCGGTACCGAAGTGTCGGCACTGCTCGGCCGTATGCCGTCGGCGGTGGGCTACCAGCCGACCCTGGCAGAAGAGATGGGCCGCCTGCAGGAGCGCATCACCTCGACCAAGGTCGGCTCGATCACCTCGATCCAGGCCGTGTACGTCCCTGCGGACGACTTGACCGACCCGTCGCCGGCGACCACCTTCCTTCACTTGGATTCGACCGTCGTGTTGTCGCGTGACATCGCCGCGCTGGGGATCTACCCCGCCGTCGACCCGCTCGACTCGACCTCGCGCCAGCTCGACCCGCTGGTGGTGGGTGAGGAGCACTACAACGTCGCCCGCTCGGTTCAGGCCACGCTACAGCGCTACAAGGAACTGCGCGACATCATCGCGATTCTGGGCATGGACGAACTGTCGCCGGAAGACAAGTTGGCTGTGGCTCGCGCCCGGAAGATCCAGCGCTTCCTTTCGCAGCCGTTCCACGTTGCCGAAGTGTTCACCGGTTCGCCCGGCAAGTACGTCACGCTCAAGGACACCATCGCCGGCTTCAAGGCGATCGTCTCGGGTGAACTCGACCACCTGCCGGAACAGGCTTTCTACATGGTCGGCGGCATCGACGAGGCCATCGAGAAGGCCAAGACCCTGCAATAAGGACCAGCCGACATGGCAATGACCCTTCAAGTCGACGTCGTCAGCGCCGAGACGTCGATCTACTCCGGACAGGCCGAGATGGTCATCGCCCCGGGGGCCGGTGGCGAGCTCGGCATCCTGCCGCGCCACGCGCCGCTGATCACGCAGATCAAGCCGGGCGCACTGCAGCTCAAGGTGCCGGGTCAGGACGAGGACGAGCTGGTGTTCGTCTCTGGCGGCATCCTCGAGGTGCAGCCGGGCGTCGTCACCGTGTTGGCGGACACCGCCATCCGTGCCCACGACCTCGACGAAGCCAAGGCGCTGGAAGCCAAGCGTCTGGCCGAGGAGGCCATGAGCAACCGCGGCGAGGATTTCAACTACGCCGCAGCATCGGCCGAACTGGCTGAGGCGATGGGCCAGCTGGCAGCCATCACCAAGCTGCGCAGCAAGCTCAGGGGCGGTCGCGGCTGAGCCGTCTGCCCCGACTCCCACGCGCGCGGGCAGCCTTCGGGTTGCCCGTTGCGTTTTTGGGCTTGCCGGTTGAACGGCTTGAGTGGTCGCTTTGAGCGGGGCCGGGCGCCGGTACTCGCAAGCGCCCCCGCTATACTCGCCCCATGTCGCATCCCCTTAACATCGTCGTCCTCGCCGCCGGCAAGGGCACGCGCATGCGTTCGGAGCTGCCCAAGGTGCTGCACCGGCTGGCTGGCCGGCCGCTGGTGCAGCATGTGCTGGATGCGGCATCGGCGCTGGCGCCATCCGCCACCTGTGTCGTCTACGGTCATGGTGGCGATGCCGTGCCTCAGGCGCTGGCCGGCAGGACACTGCGCTTTGCGCTGCAGGCGCCGCAGCTGGGCACTGGCCACGCGGTGATGCAGGCACTGCCGCACATCGACGCTGGCGCCGCGACCTTGGTGCTCTATGGCGACGTGCCGCTGGTTCGCTCCCAGACGCTTGCGCCGCTGGTCGACGCGGCGCGTGGCGGCGCGCTGGCGGTGCTCACCGCCACTCTTGAGGATTCGCAAGGCTATGGCCGCATCGTTCGCGAAGACGGTGCTGTGCGCCGCATCGTCGAGCAGAAAGATGCCTCGCCAGCCGAGCAGGCGATCCGCGAGATCAACACCGGCATCATGGCCATCCCGGCCGGGCGCCTTAACGGGTGGCTCGGTCGGCTCGGCAACCAGAATGCCCAGCAGGAGTACTACCTCACCGACCTGGTCGCCTTAGCCGTAGCTGATGGCGTCGACGTGGTCGGCCTCGACCTCGCCGAGCCGTGGGAGGTCACCGGCGTCAACAGCCCGCGACAATTGGCCGAGCTCGAACGCGTGGCGCAGCGCCTCGAAGCCGAGCGGCTGATGGAGGCCGGCGTGCGGCTCGCCGACCCGGCGCGCATCGACGTGCGCGGCCGACTCACGGTAGGGCGAGATGTCTGGATCGACGTCGGTTGCGTGTTCGAGGGTGAGGTCATGCTGGGTGACGGCGTGAGCGTGGGCCCCAACTGCGTCATTCGCGACAGCCGCATCGGCGCCGCAACCCGCATCGAAGCGATGAGCTGGATGGAGCGCGCGACGGTCGGCGCCGAGGCGGTGGTCGGTCCCTATGCGCGGCTGCGCCCGGGCACCGAGCTCGCCGACGGCGCGCATGTCGGCAACTTCGTCGAACTCAAGAACAGCCAGGTCGGTGCCGGCAGCAAGATCAACCATCTGAGCTATGTCGGCGACGCCACCGTGGGCGCGCGCGTGAACATCGGCGCCGGAACCATCACCTGCAACTACGATGGCGCCAACAAGTACCGCACCACGATCGGTGACGACGCCTTCATCGGCTCGGACACGCAGCTGGTGGCGCCGGTCAAGATTGGCGCCGGGGCGACCATCGGCGCCGGTTCGACCATCACCCGAGACGCTCCGGACGAGGTGCTCACCCTGTCGCGCAACAAGCAGTACACGGTAAGCGGCTGGAAGCGTCCGCAGAAGAAAGGCTGAGACCGTGTGCGGCATCGTCGGCGCCATCGCTGCCCAACCGGTTGTAGCGACCCTGGTCGAGGGCCTCAAGCGCCTCGAGTACCGCGGCTACGACTCCTGCGGCGTGGCGGTGCATCAGGACGGCGGCTTGCGCCGCGCGCGCAGCACCGCCCGGGTGGCGGAACTTGAGCGAGGCATCGCCGCTGACGGCGTTGCGGGGCTGCTCGGCATCGCTCACACCCGCTGGGCCACGCACGGCGCGCCGGCGGTGCACAACGCGCATCCGCACTTCTCCGGCGACCGCATCGCGCTGGTGCACAACGGCATCATCGAGAACCACGAAGCGCTGCGGGCTGAACTGCAGGCCGCCGGCTACGATTTTGAGAGCCAGACCGACACCGAGGTGGTCGCTCACCTCATCGATTCGCTCTACGCTGGCGACCTGCTCGATGCCGTGCGGCGCGCCCTGCCGCGCCTCAAGGGTGCCTATGCGCTGGCGGTGATCTGCCGCGACGAGCCGGGCCGCCTGGTCGGCGCGCGCGAGGGCAGCCCGTTGGTGCTGGGCGTGGGCGACGACGCGCGCTACCTGGCCTCCGACGCCATGGCGCTGGCCGGCGCTGCCGAGACGGTGGCCTACCTAGAGGAGGGCGACCTCGTCGACCTGCGCCGTGACGCACACGCGGTGTTTGCGGCCGCTGACGGCCACTGCGCTGCGGTGGTGCGCCCGCTGCAAGGGCTCGAAGCGCAGGCGCTTGCTGCTGAGCTCGGCCCCTACCAGCACTACATGCAGAAGGAGATCTTCGAGCAGCCGCGCGCCGTAGCCGACACGCTCGACAGCGTCGGCGGCTTCGGACCCGACCTCTTCGGTGCGGCCGCAGCAGACGTGCTGCTGGGCATCGACCGCGTGCTCATCCTCGCCTGCGGCACCAGCTACTACGCGGGTTGCGTGGCGCGCTACTGGCTCGAGTCGGTGGCCGGCGTCCCCTGCAACGTCGAGGTGGCGAGTGAGTACCGCTACCGCACCAGCGTGCCCGACCCGCGGCAACTGGTCGTCACCATCAGCCAGTCGGGCGAGACCGCCGACACCCTGGCGGCGCTGCGCCATGCCCGAAGCCTTGGCCACCAACACACCTTGACCATCTGCAATGTGGCGACCAGCGCGATGGTGCGCGAGTGCAGCATGGCCTTCATCACCCGTGCTGGCGTGGAGGTGGGGGTGGCCTCGACCAAGGCCTTCACCACCCAGCTGGTGGCGCTCTATCTGCTGGCTCTTGTGTTGGCCAAGCTGCGCGGCCGGCTCGACGATGCTGCCAACCGGCAGGCGATGACGGCGCTGCGACATTTGCCGGCGGCGATCCGATCGGTGCTTGCGCTGGAGCCGCAGGTGATCGGTTGGGCGGAGGCCTTCAAGCTGCGCCAACACGCGCTGTTCCTTGGGCGCGGGTTGCACTACCCGATCGCGCTGGAGGGTGCTCTTAAGCTTAAGGAGATCACCTACATCCACGCCGAGGCCTACCCGGCGGGCGAGCTCAAGCACGGCCCGCTGGCGCTGGTCGATGAGCAGATGCCGGTGGTCACGGTGGCGCCCAACGACGCCTTGCTGGAAAAGCTCAAGAGCAATATGCAGGAGGTGCGGGCGCGCGGCGGGCAACTGTATGTGTTTGCGGATGCCGACACCCGCATCGGCAGCAGCGAGGGCGTGCATGTGATCCGAATGCCCGAGCATTACGGCGACCTCTCGCCCATCCTCCATGTGGTGCCGCTGCAGCTGCTGGCGTATCACACCGCCTGCGCGCGCGGCGCCGATGTCGACAAGCCGCGCAACTTAGCCAAGAGCGT
>RFSW01000045.1 GCA_009923755.1 Betaproteobacteria bacterium
CATCACTGTCACCCGCCGCCCGCCGTGGGCCCTCAATGGCTACGAACCCGGCGCGCTAACTGATCCTGACATTTCCGGCGCCAGGCTTTGGCTTGAGCGCCAAGCGTGCAGCATAACGAAGGCCGACTGCTATAGCGCGATCGAGTACATTGCCGCGCAAAGCCATGTGAACCCCGTGCGCGACTATTTGGCCGCGGTCACCTGGGACGGCACGCTGCGTCTTGACCACTGGCTCAGCGACTATCTCGGCGCGGCGGAGACGCCGTTCATCCAAGCTGCCGGCGCCAAATGGCTGATCGGCGCCGTCGCCCGTGTCTTCCAACCCGGCGCCAAGGTGGACACGATGCTTATTCTGGAAGGACCGCAGGGCCTGAAGAAAAGCACCGCCCTTGCCATTATCGCCACCCTGAACGGCAGGCGCTATTTCACCGACGAGCTCGCCGCCTTGGGCACCAAGGACGCCGCCCAACAGCTGCTCGGAAATCTGATTGTCGAGATGGCCGAGCTTGACGCCCTTGGGCGCTCCGACGTCAAGGCGATTAAGGCGTTCCTCACGCGCCAAGTGGACAAGGTGCGGCTGCCCTACGCCCGCACAGTCTCGACCCTGCCGCGCCAGTGCGTGTTTGCCGGCACGGTCAACCCAGACGGAACGGGCTATTTGCGCGATCCGACCGGCGGCCGGCGCTTTTGGCCGGTCGCTTGCACCGAGATCGACCTCGCCGCCTTGGAGCGTGACAGAGAACAGCTATGGGCCGAAGCCGTCGCCCGCTACCGGGACGGCGAAAGCTGGTGGCTGACCGACGAGGCCGTTATTGCCGAAGCCCGCGCCGCCCAGGACGAGCGCCGGGAAACCGATCCCTTGCTTGGGATGCTAGAAACCTATCTCGAGCACAAGACGCGCGTCACCACTTTGCAGGTGCTGAACGACTGCTGGGGCTTTGCGCATCGCGACTGCGACAAGCGGGCGGAGATGCGCGCCGCCGCCTGCCTTAGGACGCTGGGCTGGGTCCGTGATCGCCGCCGCGTGGACAGCGAGGTGACGCGCGCTTGGGTGCCGGAAGGGGACGCGGGGCTCCTGTAGCCCACGCTGCAATCGCTTCCATCGCGTCGTCCGGCGTGCGTGCGCAATCCCCGCAGCCGCCGGCTGCGCGCACCGCCGTCAAAAACGCATGCTGCTTGTCCGTCAGCCGACCGCGCTCGGTCTTTACCTCGATCGCCAAAAAAGCCCCCGTGTTCGTCCAGCCGATCAGGTCGGACGACCCCGGCGCCAGACCATAGACCACGGTCGCCGTGGGGTAGCGGGCAACCCCGACGTTGTTCCGAAACACCCGGTGACCCGCTTTTGAGAGGGCTAAAAGGATCGGTCTATAGCGGTCGGCTTCGTGAGTGCTCATGACCTGCACCATACCATATTATGGGAAATCGTGCAAAAAGGTGGTCACACCCTACAGAGGTGGTCACACCCGCAAAGCGTTGCGCGCCTTAGCGTTGGGCATGGGGTGTGACCACCGTGACCACCGTGACCACCTATTTCCAACATTTATAAGGGACCGGGTTACAGGGTGTTAATGTTGCAATTCCTATAAGTGTTTCTTTTAGGTGGTCACGGTGGTCACGGTTGGCACAGTCCTTGCGGCCCTTGGGTTTGCGGCTGTGACCACCCCGTGACCACCTCTGCAAAGGTGGTCACACCCTTTTTGACGCCATCAAACCGAGCCGGTTGACCTAAACGGCGAACCCCGCCTAATTCGCCAACGCGCATCCCCACACCGGCTCGACCCCTTTGAAAAGGGGGCCGCATGCTGTCTGACACCGCCGTCGCCGCGCTCATCGCCGAACGCGATCATCTGCGCGACCAGCTCACCGAAGCCGAAGCCAAACTCTCCGCCTTTTTGCGCCCGTGGATGACCATCGCCTTTGCGAAAGCATTTAAAATGCCGATGAGCCAAGCCGCCCTCGTCGCATCGCTCTACCGCGCCCAGGGCCGGGTCGTGCGGCGGGAAAGCCTCGACCTGGTCGTTCGCGCTTCACCGGCGGAAAGCAACGAAACCGATATTTTCAACCTGGTCAAAGTCCGGGCTAGCCAAGTGCGCACCAACCTCAAACAGCGCGGGTGCCTACCGCCAGTTATTGAGTGCGCCTACGGCGTCGGCTATCGGCTCCCAATCGACACCCTGCAATGGCTTGAGCCCTTCGCCAAAGCGGAACGCGACCACGCCGAACGCGTCGCCGAAATGTCGGACCAAGACTTCGCACTGATCACCGCGCGCAAACTCGAAAGCATGACGCCGCGCGAACGCGTGCGACGCCTGATCCTGCGCGCCGCCATCGCACACGATGTCGCCTATGACGACATCATTGGCAAATCCCAAAACGCCGCCGCTCGAACCGCACGCCGCGACGTGTGGCGCACCCTCCGCTTTGAATACGGCTGGACCTATACCCGCATTGCCCGCCTGTTCGGCCGCGATGACGCCACGATATGGAACGCGTTGCATACCGCCGAAAAGGAGCCGCCCCGTGCTGCGTGACATCGCCCGCTTGCCGCACCTCGTGCACGCCGATCCCGCCGCCGCGCATCTCGTGATGGCAGACGTTCTCCACCGCGCGATCGTGATCGACGCATGCCAACGCGGCGACGGCCCGCGCAACAGCGGCGCCTATTGGCCCGAACGCAGACCCGATCACTACGATTACGATCACGCCCGCGCATCCGACGGCGCCGCTTATGCTGCCGTCCTAGCCTCCTGGGAACGCGACGGACGCGCGTACGCCTCCCGCGAGATCGACGCCGCTTACGCCGTGCTCGACTTGCTTGTCGGCCTGCGACAAAACCGACGCCGCGCCCTCTACCTGCGCGCCTTGCAAGAGCACGCACGACCTGGCGAACGACCGTCATGGCGACGCATCGCACACATTCTTAACTGTTCGCACGAGGCTTGTCGCACATGGCATTTTGAGGCGGTGCAACACGCTTTGCGCTGCGCCATAATCCGCGATTGGCACGCCTCACACCAATATCAGACCAATAAGACCGATCAGAACGACTTGACGATAAACGCGGATTTGCGCCAAAAAACGCTAGCCTGAAGGGGCACGCGTCGCGACACGACCGAGGCGCTAAAACACCCCACAGGGCGATCCTCCCCAAGCTGCGATAGTCCGCGCCGAAACCACATTCGGCGCGGGCGCTTGCGTTTGGCTATGCACCACAAAACCACTACAGGGGCAAACCCACACGGGCAGGCCCCACAAACCAAACCACTACAGGGGCAAACCATGTTTAAACGTGATCACCGCACTGTGCGCGAACTCGACGCCGCCGTCGCCATGCTTGAAAGCCGCTTCCGCGACGTTAGCGCAGGCAATAACGCCGCGCGC
Source organism: Betaproteobacteria bacterium (assembly GCA_009923755.1). GTDB lineage: Bacteria > Pseudomonadota > Gammaproteobacteria > Burkholderiales > UBA3065 > UBA3065. The sequence goes on from RFSW01000045.1 coordinate 3,382, forward strand.
ACCAACGCCGCCGACGCCGTCGCCGCCGCCGCAAAAGCCGCAACCGCCGCCGCCGAAGTGCGCGGAGAAATCAACGCCAAAATCGACGCCGTCGAAGAGCGCCTAGCGACGGCCGAGGTGCGCGCCGCAACCGTCGAAGAGCGCCTCGCCGCAATGCAAGACCACCTCGACGACCTGGTCGGGCAACCCGTCGCTCTCGACTTCGATGAAACTTCCGCCGACGCTGTCGTGTCTGGCGCGGCGGAAGACCAGCCGGCGGCGGCCGAGCCACCTGCCCCGGCTGAGCCGTCGCCGGCTGACGACGAGGCCGACAACGCAACCGACGAAGACGAGAAAGCGACCGACGACCAAGACACCGACACTGCCGGTCAGGAAGCAGCGTGATGGGCATCCGCAAAACACAGCCGCCGGCTCAGGTCACACCGCTCCGACCAATCACCGCCAGCCAAGATCAAACGCCGCCCGATAAACCGCGCAAGCACACCCGCGAAGAGCTCATGTGCATCCGCATGGGACGCCGCGAAGGGCTCTTGCTCGGCCTCATCCCCGGCTTCGTCCTCGGCATGGTTTTCGCTGTGTCCGCCCTCTTCGTCATCTACCGCGACGGCATCGTTCACGGCCAAGCCCTCGGGGCCGCCGTGGAACAACACTATCAAGCCCGTCTCGACCTCAAAGGGGGGCCGTAGTGGCTCGCAATGGTGGCAAGCCGAAACCACGGAAGCCAACAACTCAAAAAGACCCCAACGCAGCCCGCAAGGCTGCCTTTCTAAAAGCCTTGTCGCAAGGGGTCTCGATCACAGGCTCCGCCAAGGCCGCCGGCGTTGATCGCACAACGGTTTACCAGTGGCGCGACCTCGATGAGGCCTTTGCCGCTGGCTGGGACCAAGCGCTTGAAGCAGGCGCGGACGCGTTGGAGGACGCTCTTACCACCCACGCCGAACGCCTGACCAAGACGCCGGAGATGGTGGACGGGTCAAACGTCACAGCGGCTATCTTCATGCTGAAGGGGCGCCGCCCCGAGAAGTACCGCGAGAACCACAGAGTAAGCCACGAGGGACAGCTTGCGGTTAGCCACACCGCCGAGGAGGATCTTCTCGGCAAGCTTGCTCGCCTCGCTGAAGAGGCCGGAGCGGGAAAAACTGATCCGCAGCCTGACGCCGGCGGAACAGAAAAGCCTTGAGCAGTCTTGGCGCTTCTGGGCGCGGGATGAACAACTAGCGCCTGAAGGCGACTGGTCGTGCTGGCTTTTGTTGGCGGGCCGCGGTTTTGGCAAAACACGGTGCGGCAGCGAATGGGTGCATGAGGTAGCGGCGCAGGGGATCGGACCGATCAGCCTGATTGCGCCGACCGCGGCAGACGCCCGCGACGTGATGATCGAGGGCGTGTCCGGTCTTGTGCGCACGCAGAAGCCAGGCAACCCGTGTACCTACGAGCCGTCGAAGCGCCGCATCACCTGGGCGAACGGGGTGTGGGCGACGACGTTCTCGGCGGAAGACCCGGAAAGCCTTCGCGGCCCCGAATTCGCCGCCGCCTGGTATGACGAGCTGTGCGCTTGGCCGCGGCTTGAAGCGACGTTTGAGCTGGCCGAGTTCGGCCTTCGCTTAGGCCATCAGCCCCGCAAGGTGGTCACGACCACACCTAAACCGTACCGTGTCTTGCGCGAGCTGATGGCCGACCCCGGCACCGTGATCACAAGGGGCCGCACCTTTGACAACCGGGCGAACCTAAGCCCGCGGTTTGTCGAGGCGATCCAGGCCAAGTACCAAGGCACACGGCTAGGCCGGCAAGAGCTTGAGGGCGAGATCCTCGACGACGTGCCGGGCGCCCTGTGGACACACGGCATGCTCGATGCGCATCGCTTGAAAGAGCCGCCCGCCGACTTGCAGCGCGCTGTCATTGCCATCGACCCGCCCGTGACGACGGGGGAAAAGGCGGACGAGTGCGGCATCGTCGCCGCCGCACGCGGCCCAGGCGATCGGATGCACGCGCACGCTTACGTGCTCGGCGATCACAGCGTCCAGGGCCTGACGCCGGAAGGCTGGGCGCGGCGGGCTGTGGAAGCCTATCACCTGCACCGGGCGGATCGGATCGTCGCTGAAGTAAACAACGGCGGCGACATGATCGAGAGCATGATCAAGCTGGCGGACCCGAATGTCAGGGTCGTGCAAGTGCGCGCGTCCCGCGGCAAGGTGGTCCGCGCCGAGCCGGTAGCCCTCGTCTATGAGCAGGGCCGCGTGCATCATTGCGGTTCGTTCGGCGTGCTCGAAGACCAAATGTGCGGCTTTACGCCCGACTTCGACCGCGAGGCCGCAGGCTACAGCCCCGACCGCGTGGATGCGCTTGTGTGGGCGCTCACCGACCTACTTCTGGGCTCTGAAATGCCGAGCCCAAGCTTAAGAGGATTTTAGCATGGGCAGTCCCGCAAGCGGCCAACCCGATCAAGCGTCACGCGTGCTTTCCGGTTCGTTTTCCGCGACGGGCCAAAGCGCTGCTGCGGTGTTTTATCAGCGGTTCAACGTGTCAGTGTGGGGCGGCGGCGGCACGTGGGCTGTGCGCATCGAACGCAGCTTCGACGGCGGCACGACGTGGCTGGTCGTCGACACTGACGCGGCGGGCACCGACGCCAGCTATTCGTCGCCCTTTAGCGGTGTGATCCACGAGCCCGAGCCCGGCGTGCTCTATCGCCTAAACTGCACCGCCTACGGCAGCGCGGCCATCAATTACCGGCTAAGCCAATGATCCGGCGTCTGCTGGCGCCCTTGCTTAGCGGCCTGGTCGCACCGCCGCTCGTCAGCCTGACGTCGTCGCCGTTGGAGCTTGAACAGAGCTTCGCCAACAGCCCGCAAAAAGAAATCCTTTCCCGCGCTGGCCTTGTGGTGATCGGCCGGGACGGCACCAAGGTTATAGGACGCTAAGCCATGACCACGATGAACATTTACGATATGGTGGACACCTGGGCCGTCGGAGGCACCACGTTCACCGCCATAAAAATGAACGTCACCGACACCGCCTCCGCAGCGGGCAGCCTGCTGATGGATTTGCAGGTGGGGGGTGTGTCGCAGTTTCGCGTGTCAAAAGGCGGGCGGATTACGGCGCAGACGCTCACCATCGGCCTTGGCGGTCAGACGGCTGTGGCGACCAACACGGCGTTGGGAGTTCAGGCGCTAAATAGCGCGAGCTTGACGGGGGATAATAACGCAGGGGTGGGGTATCAGGCCCTGTTTAGCAACACCACGGGCAGCAGCAACAGCGCAGTGGGACAAGACGCACTTCGCGAAAACACCACTGGCTCTAACTCAACCGCCGTCGGCGTTGAAGCTGGTCGCCGCTTCGTCGCATCACAGAACACCGCCCTTGGTTATCGCGCCTTGTTCGGCGGCGATGCAACGCCCGGGAACAACACCGGGACAAATAATATCGCCATCGGGTTTCAGGCCGGTGATGCGATTACGACCGGATCGACGAACATCGTCATCGGCCACGACATCGACGTGGACAGCGCCACGGGCTCCAACCAGATCAACATTGGCGATAGATACTTTCACGACAGGATCCGCCTGCTTGAGCGCACCTCAGACCCCGCCAAGCCTGCCGAAGGCAACATGATCGTCTGGATGAGCGACGGCACGGGCCTTGGCGACGACGGCGACGTGATCATCGCCAGCACAGCTGGCGGCGTCACGAACTACGCCATCCTCTTTGACCACTCGGCCGGAACACTCTGGCCATAATTTAGGGGACGAAAATGCCTGACACACCCACACTTCCATCGGCGGACGAGATCGCCGGTCACTACTACCGCGCCGGTCACAGCGTGGACCTGATTAACCGGCTAGCAGGCACGACCGATGCGGACGAACTTGCGACCATCGAGCGCAACGTGGTGCATCTGGAGCAGATGAAGCAAAACCCCTGGTGGGACGGCTATGACCTGACCGCTTGGGATGCGGCGATTGCGTTGGGGAGGGGAGAATGACCTACACCATCGACATCACCGACGACTACGTGACCCCCGAAGGTCCGATGGCGGACAATCAGGCATACTTGACGTTCGTTATGAACAAGGCCGCAGAGAGCTACCGCAACCAGTACGCAGTCGCCGACAAAGAGGCGGGCATCACCGCCGCGCGCGAGGCGTACAACGCCGCCCTGCCAGCCCCACAAGAGGAAACCCCCGATGCAGCTTGACCTCACCCCCGCTCAATTCCAGGTGCTCGCTGGATTGCTTGACGCCGCCATTAAAACCCTCGGCATCCGCGCGATGGAGGATGACGTGGTGGACCTGATGCAAGCGGTCAAAGCGGCGGCGCAGGCGCAACCCCAGCAGATGGACGAAGCGGCGTGAACGGTGACGTTTTCGCTATGCTCGCGATGTGGGCTGTCGGTTTGTGCACCGGCTACAGCCTCGCTCACATCGTCATGGTCCTGCGGCGGCGGTGATGCGTTGGCGCGACCTGATCCCGCCTGCTTTCTTGCCGCCGACTGAAGAGCCCCTGCAAATTAAGGCTAGCGAAGGCCGGCGCATCGCGACGATGCACCGGGTCGGACAGCCGACTTGGAGCCCTGCGGAATATCGCAAGCTTTTGCCGCGCTTTCGGACGAACCCGATCGTGTATCGAGCCACGCGGCTGATCGGTCAGGCGGTGGCGGGGATTGACCCTGTGATTACTGTGGGCGACGTGGATCAGTCGGACCTGCCGGAACGGCGCCGCCATCCCGCCGCCAAGCTGTTTCAGTATCCCAATGCCGAGGACGATCGGCAAAGCTTCTTCGAGGCCTTAGCTGGCTTTTACGCGCTTTCTGGCGAAGCGCCCGTTGAGCTGGGCATGGGCGTCATGGACCCCGTGCAGATGTACGCCCTGCGGCCGGAATATCTCGAAGTTATCCAAGGCCCGGACGGTTGGCCGATGGCTTATGTCTACCGCGCCAACGGCGGGGTGAAGCGCTGGGACGTCAACATAGAGCTAGGCCAGCAACGCTTTTTGCTCATTAAGGCGTTCAATCCGTTATCGGACATTCGCGGGCAGGGCGGGCTCGAGCCGGTCGCAAAAGACCTCGATATGTTTGAGGCCGCGCGCGACTACGCAAAGGCGCTTTACGACAACGGCGCTAGGCCAAGCGGCGCGCTGGTCGTGAAAGGCAACGAAGACGGCGGGCAACGGCTTACCGACAAGCAATATGAAGCGCTCAAGGCGCAGCTTGAAGAGCGCACTGGGCCGAAGGCGGCGGGCAAGCCCCTGCTTTTGGAAGGCGGTCTTGAGTGGGAGCAATTCGGGCTGACCAGCGTGGAGATGGAAGGCCAAGCGCAGCTTAGCGACGCTGGACGGCGGATCGCCTTGGGCTTGGGCGTGCCGCCGATGCTTCTAGGCATCCCCGGCGATAACACTTATTCCAATTACCAAGAGGCTAACCGCGCCTTCTATCGCGACACGGCGATCCCGATCGCCAAGCGCCTCTATGGCCAAATCGGCCGCTGGTTGGCCGCGGTCACAAACACGCCTGACCTGCAAGTGACGATCGACGTCGACCAGATCCCCGCGCTGGCGGACGAGGTGTCGTCGAAATGGCAACGGGTGGTCGGCCAGAACAGCGCGCCGCTCACGCTAAACGAACAGCGCGCAGCCTTAGGCTACGAAAAGCTTGCGCCGGAGATCGGCGAGCGCATCTACATGAACAACTTCAACGTGCCGATCGACACGCTTGTGCGCACCAGCGAAGAGGGCGTCACCGAGGCCGAGCTGCGCAACGTGTCGACCGAGCTAACAGTGCAATATCAGATGCAGAACCCGGCTTATGACCCGGCACGGGACGCCGACGGCGACATGCAGAGCGGCGACGGGACGGCGGTGGACAGTGGGCGGGCCGCCGCTTGACCCTTACACGGTCGCCTTCTGGCGGCCGATCCAGGCGCAGGAAACCGCGCTTGAAGCCGAGATCGCCGAGGCGCTTGACCAATGGCGCCGGCCGTCAATCGGCCAATGGCTGCAAGGCCGATGCACGTCGCGGCTCTTGGCCGTGCTTGATCACGTGGTCGCCTTAGAGCGCCGTGTGATCGGTGCGATGGAGGCCAAGGACGGGACGACGTTTCGAGCGCAGCGCATTGAATGGGCGCAGACGCAAGGGGCGGCCATGGTCCGCCGGATCACGGACGCGCAGCGGGCGGCGATCCGGTCGGCGGTAAGCGCCGGCACGACGGCAGGACGGGGCGAGACTTTGGTCGGGCGCGACATAGCGCGAGACGCAGGTCTTCCGCGGTCACGGGCGGAAATGATCGCCCGGACGGAATTGCACAACGCGGCAACCTACGCGGCCGAGCAGGAGGCGCGGGCCGCCGTGCGCCGCGGGGCGAACCTCGTGAAGGTGTGGACTGCCGCCATGGACAACCGCACGCGTCTAACGCACCGCAAGGCCAACGGCCAAGTGCGCGCGATGGATGAGGCGTTTGTCGTCGGCGGCGCCCGAATGATGCGGCCAGGCGATCCGCGCGGGCCAGCAAGAGAGGTGATCCGATGCCGGTGCGTCGCGCGTCACATGCCCCGCATGCAAATCGGTGACGACCGGCAGCGGCGGGCTGTGGTCTTCGTTGATTGGGCCGTGCGGCAGGCCGAGCCCGCGCAAGCGCTCGGGCGGATGCTGACAGAGATGGACCCCATGCTGGCGCGGGTCGTGCGTCGGGAAGCCGAGCGCCGGCGGATCACGCCGATAGCGCCGATCGCGCCCGTGCCAGGTCTAAGCGCAGGCGTAAGCGCCGAAGAAGGAGAAGACGGTGAAACTTGAGCTTTACGCCCTTGAGGTCAAGCGCCGCCGAGGCGGAGTGCAAGGCCCGTCTTCCGCCGCGCGGCGGGCGGACGCGATGGCGCGACGCAAGCCAAAGCGCGGGCGGCCGAAGAAAGACAAGTACGGACTGCGGACAACTGGGCGCTGGCGCACAAGCCGCGGCATGCGGCGCGAGGTGCAAAGCGGGCTTGCAGATATGCGCCGCCGCAAGCGCCGCCTCGGGCCAAGCGCGTCGCAATATCAGGGGTGGAGCAGCGGCACGAGCAGGCGGCATTTTAACAATGAGCGACGAGCGATCACGGATGCCGCTAGGGGCTTGTTCTAATGCAGATTGACCACGCGCCCATCGTCGAGCTCGACCTTAAATCGGTGGCCGAAGACGGGATCATCGAGGGCTATGCAAGCCGCTTCGGCGAGCGCGATCGCGGCGATGACATTGTCGAAGCGGGCGCGTTCAAAAAACACCTGCGCGGCAAGAAATCCGGTCGCATCCCGATGTTGTTTGGACACGACCAAAGCAAGCCGCCGGTGGGCGTGTGGACCGAGCTACGCGAAGACGCGGTCGGCTTGGTCGCGAAAGGGCGGATCATCACGGCGAGCGACTATGGCCGGCATGTCTATGAGCTGTTGAAAGCCGGCGCGGACATGGGCCTGTCGATCGGCTACCGGACCAAGGTCGCCGAGCACGACACGAAGAAGGGCGTGCGCCTTTTGAAGGAAGTGGAGCTTGCGGAGATCAGCCTCGTGCCGATCCCGATGCTCGACACCGCGCGGATCACAAGCGTCAAAGGCGATACGCCGGACGCGGATGAATGGGCTTGGATCGGCGACCACAAGGCCGCCATCGAGGCGCTAGAGAGCATGGCGGATTTTGAGCGCCGTCTGCGGGCTTTTGTAAGCCAATAAACAAAGGAGACCACAGTGAAGCACCAAACGGCGGCCCGCCTCAGGGCCGGCGCAAGCCCGCTTGCGCTCGAAACAAAAGACGCGGGCAGCGGTTCAGTCGTGCTTGAGGTCAAGCAGATGCAGGACAAAATCCTTGGCATCCTGCAAGACGAGCGCAAAGCGAACGACGATCGCTTGAAGGGCATTGAAAAGCGCTTTGATGACGTCGTGACGCAAGAAAGGCTCAAGCGCATTCAGGACGCGTTCGACGAGCACAAATCCGCCCTTGACGCGCGTCTTGTCGAAATGCAGCGCGCGGCGCGCGCGGAAGCGAAAGCCGACGGGCAAGACCGAGACCAACGCCTGAAGGATTTGCGCGACTTTGAGCGCGGCGCACAAGATTTGTGGTTTCGCAAGGGCGATGCAAGCTTGATCTACAAGAGCGCGGCCGAGGCCGAGCGGCTTGAGCTGAAGGACATGACCAGCGTGGTCGCCAGTGACGGCGGCTATATGGTCATGCCCGAACAGGAAGCCGAGTTTCTGGACATCGTGCTTGAAATGTCGCCCATGCGCGACATCTGCCGCGTCACCAACATCGGCACGCGCGAGCTCGAAATTCCGGTCAATCGCAAGGGGCTAAACGTCGCGTGGATCGGCGAGCTGCAAACCCGCACGGCGACCAACACGCCGACGCTGTCCAAGCGCAAATTCACGGCGCACGAGCTTTACGCTTACCCCACCGTGACCAAGGCGCTGCTTGAAGATGCGATGTTCGACGTCGAAGCCTTCATCTTTGAAGAGGGCGCAGAAGCGTTTGCGCAAGAAGAGAACCGCTGCTTTGTCGAAGGCACGGGCGTCGAGCAGCCCCGAGGTTTTTTGACCCACAGCACGACGGCGGTCGGTTCCTACACCGCGACCATCTGGGACAGCTTGTCGGTGCGCGGCACCGGCGTGTCAGGCGCTTTCGCAACGCCGACGACCACGACCGGCTCAACCGACGCTCTGATCAACCTCGTCTTCGACCTGAAGCCGATCTACCGGAGCGCCGCGACCTGGGTCATGAACCGGCGCGTGCAAGCCGCGGTGCGCCTCTTGAAGGACGTCGACGGCCGCTATCTGACCGAGACGCACGGCGGCATTAACGGCACGCCGCTTTACACGTCTCTGTTAGGCTTCCCCATCGTCGAGATGGACGAAATGCCCGACATTGGCGCCGGCACCTTGTCGGTCGCCTTAGGCGACTTCGCCCGCGGTTATCAGATCGTCGATCGCATCGGCGTGGAGATTGACCGGGACGACAAGACCGCGCCCGGCTTCGTCAAATTCCCGATGCGTCGTCGTGTCGGCGGCGACGTGCGCGATTTTCATGCAATCAAGCTGCTTCAGTTCTCGTAAGGAGGGGCATCCATGTACCAGACCCTTGATCGCCCCACATTGGGGCAACTGATCGTCCCGGCCGTGTTAACGGCGGACAACACCCCGCTTGCCGTCGACCTGCGCGGCTTCCAAGCGTGTGGGGTGCTGCTCAGCCACGGCGCGGGCGGCATCACGTTCACAACCACGAACAAGATCGAGTTTGTGTTGCGACACGGGGACACCGCGACCGTCGCTAACCACACAGCGGTTGCGGCGACCGACGTGGCTTTGCCAAGCGGCCAAACGTGGGCGACGGGCGGCATCATCCGCAGCTTCACGGCGGCGGTTGCGGACGCTGGCGTCATCTATCTCGGCGACTATGTCGGGACGAAGCGCTACATTAGCTTGCTGGCCGACTTTAGCGGCACGCATGGCGTGGGCACGGCTTTGTCGGCGACCGCGTATCGCTCGCGCGCGGCGGCTATCGGCTGATGCGTGTGCGCGTGACGAAGACGTTTCGGGGGGCCGCCGATGGGCGGTCCCTGCGAGACTATGAGCTTGGCGACGAAATCGAGCTTGAGGACAAGGCGGACAGGACCGTGTTCACCGGCTTCGTTCGCGGGCTCTTGGAAGCCGGCAAAGTCGAACCCCTGGACGCCGAGGCAAAAGCCTTGGCGCCAACTCCGAAGAAAGGCAAGGGCGATGTCTCCTGAGCTGTACGTCTTGGAAGTGAAGCGCTCCCGGTCGTTCCGGGGCGTGCGGATGAGTAGCCGTCAACGTCGCATCGTGGCTGGCGCGGAAAGCGATTCGTCCCTGTCGGCCAGTCGCGGGATGGCGCAGCTGCGCGGCGTCACTCGGCAGCTAGAGGATCAAGGTGCCGGGGACTACTACGCTTCTCGCGCGATTAGTCAGCAGGCGGTGAGCCGCCGCTTGCGCGCCGCCGGAAGTGGCGGGCCGAGCAAAACTCAACTTAATCGCTTGATGACGGCCTCTCGGCGCACGCAGCGCGGGCGCAATCGCATGTGGGCCAACCGCATGCAGAGCTACGGCGCGCGGTTTTGATCCTCTACGCGCAGACGGTCGCCCCGGCGGCCGAGCCTCTCTCAGCGGCGGATTTGCGCGCCCATGCCCGGATCACGGAGACGAGCGAAGACGCGCTGCTGACGGCCTATCTGCTGGCGGCGCGGACCGCCATCGAGCAGCGTCTAGGCACAGCGCTAATCACGCAAACATGGACCGCCTCGCTGCGCGCGTGGCCGTCGCCCTCCGGTTCGCGCCGCGTGGTCGACGAGGACGATTTGTCCATGCTGTTCTATCTGTCGAGCCTTAGCGGCGGGGAAGGGCATTACCGCATCCCGCTTCGTCCGGCGCCCGTGCAAAGCGTCACAAGCGTGACCGTCGACGGCGTGGCGCTTGACGCCGCTTTATGGCGGCGGGTCGGCGACGAGGTGCATGTGTCGACAACGGCCGCTAGGCCCGCCGAGACGATGGCGACCGCCGGCATCGTGGTGACGTTTGTCACCGGCTACGGCAACGCCGCCGCGGCCCCTGCGCCGCTTGTGATGGCCCTGCGCCTGTTGGCGGCGCACTTGTACGAAAACCGAGAGGCTACGGCACCGGCGGAGATGGCGGTCGCCGCTTTGCCTTTGGGCGTCGACATGCTGTTGCGGCCCTATGAGCACATGAGGGGCCTCGGGTGAGAGGCGGCGCCTTGCGTCACAGCGTGCAGCTTCAGAACGAAACCCGAGCGCGTGACGCGTTTGGCGGGGTGACAGAGACGACGACCGCGCTTGCGACCGTGTGGGCCGACGTGCGGCCGGTGGAGCCTGAAGAGCGCTTTGAGGCGCAGGCGCTAAGCGTGCGCCCGTCGCACCGGGTTACGATCCGGTTTAGATCGGACGTCAAACAGGGCCAGCGCCTTGTGTACGGCGGGCGCACGTTTAACGTGCTGTATGCCTACG
>RFSW01000046.1 GCA_009923755.1 Betaproteobacteria bacterium
GCAACCATGCCGGGCCATGTACTCCAGCGTGTGCTTGCGCACAAAGTTCAGCTCGGGCGGTTCGTCCGCGCTGGCGGCGGCGTGGGCGGCCTCGGCCAGCAGCTTGATCTGCAGCGGCATGAGATCGCGGAAGATGCCCGACAAAGTCACCACCACATCGATGCGCGGCCGGCCCAGTTGCTCGAGCGGGACCAGTTCGGCACCGGCCAGACGGCCATAGCTGTCAAAGCGCGGAACCGCGCCAAGCAGGGCGAGGATCTGCCCGATCGGGGCGCCCTCGGTCTTGAGATTGTCGGTGCCCCACAGCACCACCGCAATCGACTCGGGCAAGGGGTTGCCATCGGCTTGATAGCGGTCGAGGATGCGCTGCGCCTGACGCGCGCCATCCTTGAGCGCGTAGGCGCTGGGGATGCGGAACGGGTCGAAGCCGCAGACGTTGCGACCGGTAGGCAGGATCTCCGGCGAGCGCAACAGGTCACCGCCCGGCGCCGGCGCGACGTAGCGGCCGTCGAGCGCGCGCAGGATGGCGTCGATCTCGGTGTCGACGGCGAGCTGGGCGTCGACCTGAGCCAGCTGGTCGTAGAGGCGCTGCGACGCCTCGCCACGCGGCAGGCCGGCGGCCTCGACGAAGCGGTAGTAGCCACCACCGGCCACCAGCACCTCGATCGCTGCCCGACGGGGCACCAGGCCCTCGCCGGACTCGGTCATCGACACCAGAAAATCGACCCGCTCCTCTGGAGTAGCCGCACGGCCGACCACATGCAGGCCGTAGGGGATGAGGGTGTACTCGAGTTCGAGCAAGGCGCCACTGAGCCGACGGATGACCGCCACGAGCGCATCGCCGGTCGGCCACTCGGCCTCGGCCGGGAACAGGTCGGCCTCGACCGCCTGCGCAAGGATGGTCTCGGCCAGGCCGTCGCGCTCGCCGGCCATCTCCTCTTCCAGTGCGCGCCAACGGTCGAGCGAGGTCTTGAGCTCGCTGAGGCCGCGATAGAGGCCGGACTCGGCCACCGGCGGCGTCAGGTAGCTGATCAGCGTCGCCGCGGCACGACGCTTGGCGATCGCGCCCTCGGACGGGTTGTTGGCAGCGTAAAGGTAGAGATTGGGCAGATCGCCGATCAACCGGTCAGGCCAACAGGCGCCCGTCATGCCGGTCTGCTTGCCGGGCATGAATTCCAGCGCGCCATGGGTACCGAAATGCAGGACGGCATGCGCCTTGAAGTCTTCGCGGATCCAGCGGTAGAAGGCAGAGAACGCGTGGGTGGGCGCAAAACCGCGCTCAAACAGCAGCCGCATCGGGTCACCCTCGTAACCCATGCCGGGCTGTACGCCAATGAACACGTGGCCGAAACGGGCGCCCATCACGAACAGGTTGGCGCCATCGGTGAGCTGACGGCCGGGGGCCGGGCCCCATTGCGCTTCGATGTCTTTGAGCCAGCGCTCGCGACGGACGTGCTCGTCCACCGGGATGCGTACGTGGACGTTGGCCAGCGCGCCGGTGTGCGCGGAATTGCCTTCGACGATCGCCTCGCGCAAGGCATCGACGCTCTCCGGCAGGTCGACGCTGTAGCCGGCGCGCTGCAAAGCGGCCAGGCTGTTCCAGAGCGACTCGAACACCGACAGGTAAGCCGCCGTGCCGACGTTGCCGGCGTTGGGCGGGAAATTGAACACCACCATGGCGATGCGGCGCTGCGCCCGCTCGGCGCGCTTGAGCTCGACCCAGCGGGCGATGCGCGCTGCCAGTGTGGCGGCGCGTTCGATGCAGGAGACCATGTCCTGCTCGCGGTGACTGTCGTCGAAGCTGCAGCGACGATGGCAGCCGGTGCACTGGCTGCCACTCGGTCCCGGACGCCCGCCGTAGACCATCGGCACAGTAGCGCCATCCAGCTCCGGGATGGCCACCATGATGGTGCTCTCGACCGGCAGCAGGCCCCGGGCGGAGCCGCCCCACTCGACCAGCGTCTGGAATTCGACCGGATGGGCGGCGAGATACGGCACATCAAGCCGGGCGAGCACCTCCTCAGCCGACTTGGCGTCGTTGTAAGCCGGCCCCCCGACCAGGGAGAAGCCCGTCAGCGAGACCACCGCATCGACAGTGGTCATGCCATTGCGGATGAAGTACTGATCGATCGCCGGACGCGCGTCGAGCCCTGCAGCGAAGACCGGAACCACATCAAGGCCCTCGGCCTCCAGCGCGGCGATGACGCCGTCGTAGTGACCACTGTTGCCGGCCAGCAGGTAGGACCGCAGCAACAGGATACCGACCCGCCCGCGGGCCTTGGACGACGATGGCAGAGCCGAAACGTCCTCGCCGATGCGACCCTTCAGACGCGGGTGGTAGACCCCGACATCCGGATACTCGACCGGCGCGGCCGCCTCAACCTTGCCGCGCCAGCCGCGACGCGGGCCGTCGGCGTAGCGGTTCACCAAGGCACGAACCATGTTTAGCATGTTGTCCTCCGAACCGCCCAGCCAATACTGGAGGGTGAGGAAGTAGGCCCGCGCATCCTGGGCGGTGCCTGGGATGAAACGCAGGATCTGCGGCAGACGGCGCAGCATCTTCATCTGCTGGGCGCCGCCCTTGGGCGCGTTCTCGCGATTGCCGCGCAGCTTCTTGAGCAGCGCCATGGCCGGGCTGGTCGGCCCACTCATATCGAACTTGCCGATACGGGTCAGCTTGACCACCTCGGGCGCTGACATCATGCAGACCATGGCATCGCACTCCATGCGGCGCGCCTCGAGCAGGGGCATCAGCGGCTGGAAGTGGTCCTCGAGGAACAGCATGGTGACGACGATGATGTCGGCGCGCCGGATGTCGTCACGGCAGGCCTCGAGGGCGGTCTCGCTGGCACTCCACTCGGAGGCCGCATGCATGGTCAGGGTGATGCCAGGGTGCAGACGCGCAAGTGCCCCGCGCGCGCGCAGCATCGCGGTGGCGGCGTGCGTGTCCATGGTGACCACGACCACTCGCAGATCCGACGGGTCGGCCGGGATGCGGGTGCCACGCACTTGAGTGTCCATTTCCGCTCCGCTGGGTTGTGGTCTGGTTGCGCCTGTGCGAGGTCAACGCCCGAAATGGGCTTTGGCCTCGTAAAGGGTCTCGAGGGTGATCAAACCGACGCCGTGCTCGCTGGCGTAGCGCTCGGTATTGCGCTTGGCCTTGCCGCGCACGAAAAATGGGATCTTGCCGAGCTCCCTCTGCGCCTCGCCAGCCCAGACCGGCTCGCCCGGCACGAGCTCACCCGCCGGAGCCGACGTGGCGATTCCGGCTGCCATCGCCGCGGCCTCGCCGACGGTGATGGGCGACTCCGGCTGCGGCGGCTGCGGCCGCGCGCTGCCGTGCCCCAGATGTGAGGCGGCGGCACCATCGTGAAACTCGAAATCCTCGCGGAACATGCCGAGCAGGTGCTCCTCGAGCCCCATCATCAGCGGGTGCACCCAGGTGTCGAACAGCACGTTGGCACCTTCGAAGCCCATCTGCGGCGCATAGCGGGCGGGGAAGTCCTGCACGTGGACCGGCGCCGAGATGACAGCACAGGGCACACCCAGACGCTTGGCAATGTGCCGCTCCATCTGCGTACCGAGCACCAGTTCCGGTTGCAACTCGGCAACGCGCGCCTCGACCTCGAGGTAGTCGTCGGTGATCAGCGCCTCGACGCCGTATTTCTCCGCCGCGGCACGCACCTCGCGAGCGAACTCGCGGCTGTAGGTGCCGATGCCGACAACACTGAAGCCGAACTCCTCGGCCGCGACTCGAGCAGCCGCCACCGCGTGCGTGCCGTCACCGAACACGAACACGCGTTTGCCGGTGAGGTAGGTCGAGTCGACCGAGCGCGAATACCAAGGCGCGCGTGAACCACCCGCAGTCTGCGCAGTGTCGTTGTCGATGCTGGCCAGCGCCGCCACTTCGGCAATGAACTCGCGGGTGGCGATGGCACCGATGGGGATGGTGCGCGTGAACGGCTGACCAAAGGCCCGATGCAACCAGTTGGCGGCGCTCTGCGCCGTCTCGGGGTAGAGCACGACGTTGAAATCGGCCTCGCCGAGGCGCGCCAGATCAGCGGCGGTAGCGCCCTGCGGCGCAACCACGCGCACCTCGATGCCGATGGCCTCGAGCAGGCTGCGGATTTCGCGCACGTCGTCGCGGTGGCGGAAACCCAGCGCCGTTGGCCCGAGAATATTGCACGACGGCCGCGCGCCGTCGGCACGTGGTGCACGTGGCGTGCCCAGTGCTGGCGCGTGCGGTCCGGCCAGCCCGCGCACCATCTGGTAGAAAGTCTCGGCCGCGCCCCAGTTCTCCTTCTTCTGGTACGAGGGCAACTCGAGCGTCACCACCGGGATGGGAAGGTCCAGAGCCGCAGCCAGTCCGCCCGGATCGTCCTGGATCAGTTCGGCGGTGCACGAAGCGCCAACCATCATCGCCGCCGGCTTGAAACGCTCGTGCGCCTCGCGGGCAGCATTCTTGAACAACTCTGCGGTGTCGCCGCCGAGGTCACGGGCCTGGAAGGTGGTGTAGGTCACCGGCGGCCGCTTGGGCAGGCGCTCGATCATCGTGAACAAAAGATCGGCGTAGGTATCGCCCTGGGGCGCATGCAGCACGTAATGCACATCCTCGAGCGCGGTGGCGACGCGCATCGCGCCGACGTGCGGCGGGCCTTCGTAGGTCCAGAGCGTCAGTTGCATGTCAGACCTGCCCTTCCAGCGCCTTGAGGCGCTCGCGCCGGTTGAAAGGCCGGGCGAACAGCTCGGCGAGGTCGCCGGCTTGATCGAAGCCGTGCACCGGGCTGAACACCAACTCGATCGACCACTTGGTGGTGATGCCGCGGGCTTCCAGCGGGTTGGCGAGCCCGAGCCCGCAGACCACGATGTCCGGACGGGCCTCGTGACAACGGTCGAGCTGGCGCTCGACATCCTGGCCCTCGGAGAGCCGGGTGCCTTCAGGCAACAGCTCGAGCTCCTCGGCCAACAGCTGCCGATGCAGGTACGGCGTGCCGACCTCGAGCGGGCGCATGCCCAACTCTCGGGCCAAAAAGCGAGCCAGTGGCAGTTCGAGTTGCGAATCCGGGAAGAAGAAGATGCTGCGGCCGGCCAACACCTCGCGGTAACGAGCGATGCCGGCACGGGCGCGCTCGCGTTGTGGCTCGATCACCTGCTCGAAGCGGTTGGTGGGCACGCGGAAGGCGTCGGCCGCAGCACGCATCCACAGCGTGGTGCCCTCCTCACCGAAGGGGAACGGCGCCGCGATGCGCTTGGCGCCACGGGCCTCCAGCATGCGCACGGTATCGCCGAGGAAAGGCTGCATGAGCAGGACGCGGGTATTCGGCCCGACCGCCGGCAGCTCGCTGGAGCGGCGCGGCGGAAAGGCCGCCACGCGCTCGATGCCCATGGCGCGGAAGGTGCGCAAGAACTGGTCTTCGACGATGTCGGCGACGGTGCCGACCAGCAGCAGGTCGGGTGCGGCGCCGGGCGCAGCAGCCGGCAACTCGGGCACCAGTGCGGCCAGGCAGGCATCCTCGCCCTGGGTGAAGGTGGTCTCGATCCCGCTCCCGGAATAGTTGAGCACCCGGGTGCGGCCGCGATGGAGCCCATCAAGGCGCTCGGCAGCCCGGTGCAGGTCGAGCTTGATCACCTCGGAGGGGCAAGAGCCGACCAGGAACAACAGCTTGATGTCGGGCCGACGGTCGAGCAGGCGCCCGACCACGCGGTCGAGTTCGTCGTTGGCATCAGCCAGACCCGCGAGATCGCGGTCGTCGATGATGGCGGTGGCAAAGCGCGGCTCGGCGAAGATCATCACGCCCGCTGCCGATTGGATCAGGTGCGCACACGTGCGCGAGCCGACCACCAGAAAGAACGCATCTTGGATCTTGCGATGCAGCCAGATGATGCCGGTGAGGCCACAGAACACCTCGCGCTGGCCGCGCTCGCGCAGCACCGGAGCATCACCGCAACCGGCATCGCGCGGGCGGAATTCGACAACGGCGTTCATGCAGCGACCTCCATGTCGCGAGGCGCCGCGTCAGCCGCATGCGGCTGACCCGCCGGCGCGCTTTCGGCCTTGCGCCGCTGACCCTCCAGGCGTGCCATGCGCAGTTTCCAGAGGAACTGGCCGGCATTCACGACATAGGTGGCGTAAGCCGCCAGCGCCAGCAGCATCTGCTCGCGCACCGTCAGCCAACCGGTGAACAACGCGAACAGATAGGCGGTGTGCAGCGCAATCACCAGCATGCTGAACACGTCTTCCCAGAAGAACGGGCGGGCGAACAGGTACTGGCCGAACACGACCTTCTCCCAGATCGCGCCGGTGACCATGATGGTGTAGAGGAACAGGGTCTTGACCACCACCGAAACGGCGGCGGCCGACTCGCCTTCACCGCTCTGCAGAAAGCGCACGACCAGGCACAGGCTCACGAGGAAAGCGATGAACTGCAGCGGCGCGAGAACGCCCTGCACCAGCGTCCACGGCGTCTGGTCGCGGCGGCGGCGTTCCTCCTCGGTGTAGAGCGCCGGTCTGTCTGCGCCGGCTGTCTGCTGCTGCATGTCCCTGTCTCCGCCCACTGGGGGTTGTGACGCCCAATCTAGATGCAGTACGCCAGAGTGTCAATCTAACTGTACGTCTATACAAATTTACAAACGTGTGCGTGTTACCGCACTCCAACCGCCGCAGAACGGCGCTTCAGGCCGTGCCGCGATATGACAGGCTCTTTACAGGGCCTTTGCAGGGACTGCCCAGGCGCGCACCGAGTGTCAGGTCAAACCGTCAGTCTGAGCGCTGAAATGGTTGACATCCAAGGTGTCGCGGGGCGACCATGAGCGCACAAGAAGAGCAGCATCAGAAAAACAGCACGTCCGGTATCACCACCACTTAACCGGAGGTAACGCCCATGAGCGCAATGTCCATGTTCCCAGGGCATGACGCCGGCGATTCGTCGGAAGCCGATCCAGCCGATGGCGCAAACTGGTCCGGTGCACAGTCTTGGCAGGTCGGTCCGGGCACGCCCGGTGCGGCCGCTCGCGACACCCGCAAAACCTTGATGCAGACGCTTAACGCCGAGATCATTCCGCGACTTGTCCGGTCGCACCGCCCGGAGCCCGTCGACCTGCCGCGCCATGTGCCCGCACCGATCGACGAAGCCGATCTGGAGCGCTTCGTCCACGCCTGCATCGACGCCGCACCCGACCGCCATCTCGACGTGTTCGACAGCCTGCGGGCCGATGGCCACGAGCTGCCGCAGCTCTACCTCGACCTCATCACGCCGACCGCCCGCCGCATCGGCCGCCTCTGGGACAAGGACGACTGCACCTTCCCGGAGGTCACGCTCGGTCTGTTCCGGCTGCAGAGTCTGCTGCACAGCCTCAACGACGAATTCTGTGCCAGCCCGGCCTACCGGCAACCGCAACACCGCATCCTGCTGGCGCCGATGCCCGGAAGCCATCACACCCTTGGTTTCTACATGTTGGCGCAGTTTTTCCGCCGCGATGGTTGGAACGTCTGCAGCGCGATCGAATCCGAGCCCAGCGCTCTGGTGGGCGCGGCCAAGGCCGACTGGTACGACGTGATCGCCCTCTCGGTCAGCCGTGACAGCGACGTCGAGCCGCTGCGCACCCTGGTGCACGAGATCCGCTGCGCCTCACTCAACCCGCAGGTCGGCATCATGGTCGGCGGGCCGCTCGGCCTCGACGTCAAGGTGCGCGAGCTGCTTGGCGCCGAGGCGTATTCCGGCGACGCCATCGAAGCCCTGCGGGCGGCCGATCGCCTGGTGCGCGAGCGGGAGCGACCCAATTGAAGAACCCCGCCGGCCATATGCAGCAGATCGGCTATCCCGACGTCGCCGAGGTGGTGGGCTCGGTCGAACCGTCTACGGCCGCATCGCTGCTGTCAGCCGCCAGCGATATCTCACTGGTGCTGGACGCCGAGGGACGCGTGGTGAGGGCCCGCCTGAGCCAGGCCGATTCCCAGCTGGAACAGGCGCAGAACTGGGTGGGACGCGCGCTGGCCGACGTCGTCACCAGCGAGTGTCGCGACAAGGTCGCGGCCCTGCTGGACGACGCGCTCGCCGGACGCGCCCGCAAGTGGCGACATGTCAACCACGTCGACCGCGAAGGCCGGATGCTGCCGATCCAATACAGCGCTGTACGCCTCTCCGACGGACACATCCTTGCCTTCGGCCGCGATCTGCGCAGCATCACTGAGCTGCAGCAACGGCTGGTCGAGTCGCATCAAGCGATGGAGCGTGACTATCAACGCATGCGTCAGATGGAGGCGCGCTACCGCCTGTTGTTCGAGACCGCGCCGGAGCCGATGCTGGTGGTCGACGCATCCACCCGCCGGATCCTCGAGGCGAACGCCACTGCCGAACGCGCGCTCGGTGGGCAGGCACGCAAGCAGAGTGGCCGGCTGTTGACCGACTGTTTCGAAACCGAGGCACGCAGTGAACTCGATGCCTTGATGACCAGCGTGATGAGCGCTGGCCGCGGCGACGCCGCGCGGGTCCGTCTGGCCGGCGCAGGCAGCGAGACGGCCATCGGCATGACGCTGTTCCGGCACGACAACCAGAGCCTTCTGCTGGTTCGCCTCAGCCACCAGGAACTCGCCTCGAGCGAGGGCGCGGAAGACAACCGCGCGCTCATCCTCGAAGCGCTCGGCCAGTCACCCGATGGCTTTGTCGTCACCGACGGCAGTGGCACCGTGGTCACCGCCAACCAGGCATTCGCCGACCTCTGCCAGGTCGGTCATCCCAACGCGCTGCTTGGCGAATCACTCGACCGCTGGCTTGGACGCTCGGGCGTCGACCTGTCGGTGCTGCTGGCCAATTTGCGCCAACGCGGCTCGGTGCGCCTGTTCGCCACCACCCTGCGCGGCGAGAATGGACTACAGACTGAGGTCGAGATGTCGGCGCGGGCCCTTCACGTGGGTGGCCGTCAGCATCTGAGCTTCAGCGTTCGCGACGTCGCCACCCGCCTCGACGAGCAAGCGTCTCCTGATGGCCTGACGCGCAGCGCCAGCCAGCTCACCGAGTTGGTGGGACGGGTGCCGCTCAAGGACATCGTCGGTGAGACCGCCGAGCTGATCGAGAAGCTGTGCATCGAAGCGGCGCTCGACCTCACGCGCGACAATCGAGCCAGCGCGGCCGAGATGCTAGGCCTGTCGCGCCAGAGCCTGTACGTCAAGTTGCGGCAATACGGACTTGGCGACCTCGGTGAGCGCACGGACCGCTGACCGTGACTGCGGCGGCCGCGGAAGGCGAACAGGCGCCTGACCCGCACCCGACCGACAGGCCGGTCGCCACGCTGATTCTTGTGGATGTCGCCGAGGGGTCGCGCGTGTGGGGTTACTCGCGCTTCGTCGTCGGTCGTTTCGACCGCAGCTCGATCGCCGGGCTGCGCTTCTTCAAGGTGCTCGGCAGCGGGCACGAGGGCGGCTTCGGACTGCGTCCGAGCCCGACCCGACAAGGCCTGTTCTGCGTCTTCGACAACGCCGCCGCCGCCGACACCTTCATCGAGGGCCACCCCCTGGTCGAGCGCTATCGCGACCACGCCCGTGAGTTCTTCAGTGTCAGCCTGCACACCTACTCGTGCCGCGGATCATGGTCAGGGCTCAGCCTGCCACCGATCACCACGACACCGCTGCAAGGCCCGATCGCCGCATTGACCCGAGCCTCCATCAAACCAGCCCAGGCCACCGCCTTCTGGCGCAAGGCGCCTTCTGCCCAAGCCGATCTGGCGCACGCTGAGGGTTGCCTGCTGGCGACCGGACTTGGCGAGGCCCCCCTGCTGCGTCAAGCGACCTTCAGCCTTTGGGCTGGGGTTGACGACATGGACCGCTACGCCCGCACCGGCGCCCACCTCGACGCCATCAAGGCGGCGCATCGCCACGGCTTCTTCTCCGAATCGATGTTCGCGCGCTTCGTTCCGGTGGGCATGCGCGGCGTCTACAAAGGCAGGGTCTACGGATGATGCGGACAGCCACGGACCATCGTGTGGTCGTGGTCGGCGGTGGCGTCGGCGGGCTGGCCGCTGCGGCCGATCTGGCACGACAAGGGCTCGAGGTGACGCTCCTTGAGCGCGCACCGACGGTCGGGGGCAAGCTGCGGCAGGTGGTGGTGGACCGTCCGGCATCGGCAGACGGGACGGCGGCCGTGGGCACGGGCATCGATGCCGGCCCCACCGTGTTCACCATGCGCTGGGTGTTCGATGGGTTGTTCGGCGACTCCGGGCTGCGGCTCGAGGACGAACTGGCGCTGCACCCGGTGGAGGTGCTGGCACGGCACGCGTGGGGCGATGGCGGACGGCTCGACCTGTTCGCCGACCCGCGCCGCTCGGCCGAGGCGATTGGCGAATTCGCCGGCCCGGCCGAAGCGCGGCGCTATCTCGCCTTCTGCGCCCAGGCACGGGACGCCTACGCGGCGCTCGAGGGTCCCTACATCCGCTCGCAACGTCCGTCCTTGGCCAGCATGATGACCGACCTCGGCTTGCGCGGCTCGCGCGTACTGGTCGGCCTCGGCCCGTTCAGCGACCTGTGGAGCGCGCTTTCCCGCCATTTTCATGACCCGCGGCTGCAGCAATTGTTCGGTCGCTATGCCACCTACTGTGGTTCCTCGCCGTTTGCCGCGCCGGCCACGCTGATGCTGGTCGCGCATGTCGAGACACAGGGTGTGTGGACGGTTGGCGGCGGCATGGTCGAGGTCGGACGCGCATTGGCACGCCTCGCCGAACACAACGGCGCAACGCTGCGCACCGGTTCGCACGTTGAAACCATCGAGATGCGCGAAGGCCGCGTCTGTGGCGTTCGCCTCGCCGGCGGCGAAACACTGCGCGCTGACTCGGTGGTGTTCAACGGCGACGCACAGGCTCTGGCACGCGGCCTGCTGGGCACCGGCGCGCAGAGTGCGGTCGAACCGATCGAACCGCCACAACGCTCGCTGTCGGCGATGACCTGGTGCATGCAGGCCAAAACATCAGGCTTTCCGCTGGTGCACCACAACGTCTTCTTTGACGACGACTACAAGCGCGAATTCAGCGACATCTTTGGCCACGGCCGGCTTCCCGGCAAAGCCACCGTCTACCTGTGCGCACAGGACCGTCATGACGACGATGCCCCGATCGCAGCCGGCGAGCGCCTGCTGGCGCTGGTCAACGCGCCGGCGATGGGCGATTTGCGCGATCTGGACCCCGAGGAGATCGACCAATGTCATACCAAGGCCATGAATCTGATGCGACGCTGCGGGCTGCAGCTGGACTGTCCGCCATCGCAGTCGGTGCTGACCGGGCCAACGGCCTTCGAGAAGCTGTTCCCGGGGACCGGCGGAGCGCTTTACGGGGAGGCCTGCCACGGCTGGATGGCCTCGTTCAAGCGGCCCGCGTCATGGACCCGCATCCCGGGGCTGTACCTGGCGGGGGGCAGCGCTCATCCGGGTCCGGGCGTGCCGATGGCGACCCTCTCGGGCCGGTTGGCGGCCGCCACCCTGATGGCTCACCTCGGTTCGACCAGCCGGTCGGCGCGGGTGCATATCTCTGGTGGTATGTCGATGCCCTGAGCGACTGCGGGCGCTACGGGCTCACCGTCATCGCCTTCGTTGGCAGCGTCTTCTCCTCCTACTACCACTGGGCCAAGATGCGTGGCCGCGGCGACCCGGAGAACCACTGCTGCATCAACGTCTGCCTGTATGGCCCGGGCGTGCGGCGCTGGACCATGACCGAACGCTCGCGCGCGAGCATGTCTCGCGGCGCCGACCACTTTGCCGTTGGACCGAGCCATCTGCGCTGGGACGGCGATGCGCTAACGATCGACATCGACGAGTGGTCCAACCCGCTGCCGCGCCGCGTGCGCGGTCGCATCCGCGTGCACCCGAAGGCCTTGTCGAGCCGCATCTGGGCGCTCGACGACGACGCGCGCCACCATTGGGGCCCACTGGCCCCATCGGCTGCGGTGGAGGTCGAGCTGGGTCATCCTGAGCTGCGTTGGCGTGGCCCCGGTTACTTCGACTCGAACGAAGGCAGCGAGCCGATCGAGCGACCTTTCGCCAGCTGGGACTGGTCACGCTCGATGCTTAGCGACGGCAGCACCGCGGTGATCTATGACGTTCGCCAGAAGCAAGGCGAAGACCGCCTGCTGGCGCTGCGCTTTGCGCCGGATGCATCGGTGGCGACCTTCGCAGCTGACAGCCGGCACGCCCTCTCGCCCACCTTCTGGCGCATCCCCCGTCACATGCGCAGTGCCGAGGCACCACGTCTGGCGGAGACGCTGGAGGACACGCCCTTCTACCAGCGAGCGGTCCTCGAGGCGACGCTGGCGGGTGAGCGCGCGCTCACCTTCCACGAGAGCCTCGACGCCAGCAGGCTCGAGCGCCTGTCGACCCGCCTGATGCTGCCCTGGCGCATGCCGCGGCTGCGCTGACCTCGCGCGGCGGTCGGTCAGGCGCTAACCGGGCTGAAAAGCTCTTTGCTGGCGCTCTCTCACAGCGACCCGCTCGAACATCTGCACGATCGCTACCGTGCGTTCGGCGAACGACTGTGGCGCCAGTGATGGCGGCGAGCCATCGACCACGGATTCGACCAGGAAGCGCACCGAAACCGGTACCTCGAGAGGCCCGGCCGCGCGTCCTAAGGCGGCAGTGGCGAGGCTCGCTCGCAGCAACAGCGCGAGCTTGCGACGCCCCGACACCACCGCACGGCCGCTCACCGAATCGCAGCCGCGACGCTCGACCTCGCGGCCGATCTCGGCGTAGATCAGACGCGCTGCCATCATCGCCGGACGGCAGCTGCGAGGCAGATCGGCAATGCCGGTCTGCGCCCGCTCGTAGTGACGATCGGCCTCGGCAAGGAGGCGCTGGGTGGCCCTGCGCACACCGGGCAGCGGCTGCGGGTCGGCCAGCCAGGCGGCAATGTCGATACCCTCCTCACGCAGCCATTGCAGGGGCAGATAGACACGCCCATTGCGCGCATCCTCGCCGACGTCGCGGGCGATGTTGGTGAGCTGCATGGCCAGACCGAGTTCGCAGGCATGCGCCAGCGTCTGCGGGTCTCGCGCCCCCATGATCAGAGCCATCATCGCGCCGACTGTGCCGGCGACGCGCGCGGCGTAGTCGAGCAATTCATCGAGCGTCTGATAGCGACGCCCCACGGCATCCCAGGCAAAGCCCTCGAGCAGCGCCTGCGGCAGCGTGCGGGGAATGCCATAGCGCACCACCACCGGCGCGAAGGCCTTGTCCGCCACCGCCGAGAAGGGCTCGCCGGCATAGATCGCATCCAGCCGGCGACACAGCCCGGCCAGCGCCTGATGAGGGTCGCCGGCGAGATCGATGGCGTCGTCGGCGACGCGACAGAACGCGTAGAGCGCGGTGGCCGGCTCGCGATAGACCGGCACCAACAGACGCGATGCGGCGAAGAAGCTCTTCGAGCCGCCTCGCAGCATCTGTGCACAACTGGCGTCTTCATCGTAGTGGGTCGCCAACGGATGGGGGACACGGCGCGGCGGCCTCATGCCCGATAGGTCTTCGCGTCTCATCGCCGGGCCTCCAGCACGGTGGCAGGGTCGGGTAGGACCGATTCCAGGGCCTTGGCAGAAGCCAGCACACCCGGCATGCCGGCCCCCGGGTGGGTACTGGCGCCGACCATGTACAGCCCGCGGATGTCCTCACTGCGGTTGTGCGGGCGGAACCAGGCGCTCTGTGTGAGCACAGGCTCGAGCCCGAAGGCCGCACCCTTGAACGAGAGCAGGCGGTCGCGGAAATCCAGCGGCGTGGTGACAAACGAGGTCACCACATCCTTCTCGAAACCCGGCAACACCGTGGCATCGAGGTGGCGCGCGATGGCCTGGCGATAGGTCTCGGCAAAGGCCCTCCAGTCGGTGCCGCTGTCGAGATGCGGCACCGGCGAGAGGGCGTAGAAGGTGTCGCAGCCGGACGGCGCCATCGACGGGTCGGTGGCGGTCGGCCGGTGCAGGTAGAGGCTGAAATCCTCAGCCAGATGGTGGCGCTTAAAGATGTCGGTGAGCAGGCCCCGGTAGCGCGGGCCCAGCACCATCATGTGGTGCGGCACATCCGGGAACTGGCGGCGGGTGCCGAAGTACCAGACGAACAGGCTCATCGAGTAGCGGCCACCCTCCACGCGGCGGTCGGTCCAGTGTCGGCGATGCTCGGGCGCGATGAGGTGCCGGTAGGTCCAAGCCGTGTCGGCATTGCTGACGACGATGTCGGCATCCAATTTCTGCCCGTTGGCCAGCCGGACGCCGGTCGCGCGGCCCTTGTCCACCA
>RFSW01000047.1 GCA_009923755.1 Betaproteobacteria bacterium
CATCGATGGACGCTTCTCGCTCAGCGGGAACTCCAATTCGTGGTGATGACTTCGTCTAAGATGAGCACCCTGTGAGCCGACATCTATTCGCCCTTGTTATCGTTGCAGCGTGGATGGCGTCATCCGCTGCCAGCGCCATCCCGCTCGGCAATAACCTGTCCGACGAAGCCTGCGAAGCTGCGGCACGCGACGACATCCAGCCCGAAGCCGGCCTGCCGCCTGAGCTCAAGATCCGCTGCGGCGAGCGAGAAACCGGGGCGGTCGTCTACACCCGCTTCTTCGCCGGCGATCGCAAGGGTGACGACCTCCGTGCTGCCCTCCTCAACCAGTACAAGGGCAGTCGCGCCTTCAAGCTTTTGCAGCAGCGCATGAGTTGCCGCGATGGAACCTGGTTCGGCGAGGGCGTCGCCACACATGCCATCCCCTGCAACCTCAAAGATGGCGGATGGCCTCATCTCATTGTTCTGGGTGGCGCCAACAGCCTCCTTAGCGTCGCCGATGGTCCGCCGTCCAACTGGCCCGTTCTGCAGGCCGCTCTAAGCGGCAAGCCGGTGGAGAAGGCCAAGTTCGAGTTTGCCGATGAACTCAAAGCAGTCTGGGGCGGCCCGGTGGTGCTGGCGACTGCTGCTGACCTGGGCCGCTTCCGGCAACTGCTCAGGGACGGCCGTAGCGCCAACAGCGTGCGCAAGTTCAGAGATGCCGAGAACCTGATCCGTCAGGCGCTAGACATCCAGACCAAGCTGCTTGGCGAAAACGACGTGGCAATTGCCGACACCCTTATGGATCTGGCCATCAACGTCAGCAACCAGGGCCGCGCCGAAGAGGCGCAAGCCCTGTTTCGTCGTGCCGAGCCGATCATCCAACGATCCCCCAACGACGTCGACCGTGCCCGCTTCACCACCTATCTGGGCCTCGAGGCCGCCAATCGGGGCGATTTCGTCACCGCCCTGCAGTACGCGCGCGCTGCCACCGAGGCATGGCGCAAAATGGTGTCCGGCGTCAATGCCTTCGCGCAGTTCCAAGGGGGCGGCAACAGTAAGAAGGTCGAGAAGGGCGAACTCGCGATGGCCCTTAACCTCGAGGCGCGGATGTCCTTGCGCAATGACAACGTGGTGGGTGCCAGTGCCGCCGCTACCGAGGCGCTGCTCATCCTCGACCAGACCGACGACCTGCCGAAGTGGTGGAAGTCGGATGTGCTACTGACGCTCGGCGAGATCAGCGTAGCGCAAGGACGGCTGTCAGCCGCTGAGACTTACCTCAACGGTGCGCTCGCGGCGCGTAGGCAGTTGTTTGGTGACGGCTTGCAATCCATTGCCGTCCTTACGCAGTTGGGCCGCACCTATCAACTCGAAAGCATGAACACCTCTGCGATCATCAGCTTCCGCGATGCGTTCAAGGCGGCGCGTGCTCTGCCGCAAACCAACGACGTATTCAACGCTGAGGAATTGATGCCGTTTGCCGCGGCCATCACCGACTACTCGGCCACGCTGCAAGATGAGACAGCCCGTCAAGGCCTGTATGCCGAGGCTTTCGACGCCTTTCAGATGGTCCGCTCGAGCGTGCTGGAAAAGACCATCGCGCAGGCCGCCGCCAAACTTGCCACCACCGACCCCGAGATTGCTGCGCTGATCGAGAAGACGCAAACAGCTCAGCGCGAACGCGACCTCGCGCGCATCGAGCTCTCACACGAGCAATCCCTGTCCGACGCCGAACGCAGCGCCAGGGTGGAAGCAGCCCTGCAGCAGCGCATCGCCGAATCCGACAAGCAAGTGAGCGTGCTCACCAAAGAGCTCGATGCCCGCTTCCCCGACTACGCCAACCTGGCCACGCCCAAGCCGCTCGAACTCACCGAGCTGCGCAAACGCCTCGGCGACCGCGAAGGTCTCGTCAGTTTTCTTCTCGGGCGCAAGCAGTCTTTCGTGCAATTGATCCGACGCACCGGAATCTGGGTGGCGCGCGTACCAGAGAGCGAGACCTCCATCCGTGACACGGTCAAGGCCCTGCGCCGGGCACTTGAGATCCAAGGCGGCTCGGTCAATGAGTTCGACATGGAGGCCTCGCACGAACTCTACAAGAACCTGTTCAGGGGCATCGAGCCACAGATGGACGGGCTCGACCACCTCATCGTCGTGCCCAGCGGCGCGCTGGCCAGCCTGCCATTCGGCCTGCTGGTCACGCAGAAACCCAGTGGCGGCGACTACACCAAGGCGCAGTGGCTGACTCAGCGCATCTCCATTTCGCACGTGCCATCCCTGCACGCCTTCTACACCCTGCGCGCGACGCGCACCGTCATCGCGCCACCCAAGCCCCTGCTCGCTTTCGGCGACCCGGTCCTCAAGGGCGCCAGTACCAAGAAGGGCGAGGAGAACTCGTTGTCCAAAGCCGGCCAAGCCTGCCGGCCCGAGGGCCCGATGGACCGGCAGACCCTGCTCGATCTCGCCCCCCTGCCGGAGACCGCGCAAGAACTCAAGAACGTCTCGACCATCCTGCGCACCGGCGGCGACGCGGTGTTCCTAGGTGAACGCGCTACCGAAAGCAATCTACGCTCCCTCAAGCTCGACCAGTATCGCGTGCTTTACTTTGCCACCCACGGTCTGCTTCCCGGCGAACTCAAATGCCAAGCCGCGCCGGGTCTGGTCCTCACGCCACCCGACCAGCAATCGCAAGACAAGGATTCGGACGGCCTGCTCGAAGCCAGCGAAGTGGCCAACCTGCGCGTCAATGCCGACCTCGTCGTGCTGTCCGCCTGCAACACCGCCGGCGGCGGCGGCAAGTTCGGCGGCGAAGCCTTGTCGGGCCTGGCCGAAGCGTTCTTTCATGCCGGCGCCCGCAGCATGATCGTCAGCCACTGGCAGGTACCGTCGGCAGCCACCGCGCAGCTGATGTCCGGCACCTTTGCCTTCCTCGGCCCGCAGCTCACCAGCGGCTCCTCGCCGGCGCTGCGCGATTCGCAAATCAAACTCATTGCCAACAAGACCACCGCTCACCCCTTCTTTTGGGCGGCGTTCGTGGTGGTCGGAGACGGCCTCGCCGCATCGACGCCGGCCGAAGGTTCGGCGGCGGCCACCGCAGCGGCTATCCCGACAGTCGAACCTGCGGCAAACTCCGGCAAGTTGGGGCCGGAACGCGGACGCAAGCCGGCCAAGATACGGGAGAAGCAGACGTGAGGCGAAGTATCGCGCTCCTGCTGTTGCTGGCGCTGCCCGGATGGCTCAGCGCCGCCAATCTCATCGTGCTCGAGGCGCGCGGTGGCGGCTTGAGCACGGGCCAATCGATCGCTTCAGACAAGCCGATCAACCTGAAAGAGGGCGAGCGGGTCACGGTGATCGGGCCGGATGGCAAATCGGTCACCCTGCGCGGCCCCTTCAGCGGACCACCGATGCCGGGCGGAGGCGCCAGCGCCGACCCCAAGCAGGCGCTCGCCGCACTGGTGGCCACGCGTGATGCCCGCACCAGCAGCGTCGGTGTGATCCGTGCCGGCACAGAGGCCGCCAAGCTGCCGGAGCCCTGGCTAATCGACATGAGCCGGCCAGGCCCGCGCTGCCTGCTTGAGGGCGAAAGACCGGTCTGGTGGCGCCCGGATGCCGATGCGGAGCAGACCTTCACCGTGTTCCCGGTCGATCGCTCCTGGCGCGCCGACTTCCACTGGAAGGCCGGCGAGAGCCGCCAACCGGTACCGCCGGTGAGCCGCTTCGAGGGTCAGAACGCCTTCATCGTCAGCGTCGACAAGCAAGAGCACGCCATCAGTATCACCACAGTGCCACGCGACATCGACAACGACTTCGTGCTCACCAGCTGGATGCTGCAAAAGGGTTGTGTCCAGCAAGCCGATGCCCTCATTCGGAAACTAGGCAGCACCCCTGCTACGCCTTCAGGACCATGATCGGCAAGAAGAAACTCAAGGAACTCGGAACGGCTCTGGGCGTAGCGGTGCTGGCGACGGCACTGGCAGCGGCAGCCACCAAGTACCTCACCTTCCTGTCCAGCCTCGAGAACATCGCGGCCGATATCCGCATCGCTGCGCTGCAACCGCCGATGCCGCAGTCCAAGGACATCGTCATCGCCGCCATCACCGAGGAGACGGTGGCGCAGTTCCCTTATCGCTCGCCGGTCGATCGAGCCTTCCTCGCCAATCTGCTCAAGACGCTCGAGAAGAAGGGCGCCAAAGCGATCGGCCTTGACGTTTTGCTCGACCAGCCCACCGAGGATGACAAGGACGCCCTGCTGCGGCAGACCATCCGCGACCTCAAGACGCCACTGATCGTCAGCTACACCAACACGCCCAGCGTGGTGAACGAGGACCAACTCGCCTACCTCAACGACTTTGTGCCGGAGGCCAATCGCGCGGGCGCCAATCTGGTCACCGACCCCTTCGACGGGACGGTGCGCTGGACCTTTGCCGGAGAGACCGACCCCGGCATGCCGATCGGCTTTCCGCGCAAAGCGGCACAGATGGTTGGCGTCGAGACGCCGCGCGTCAACGCCGAGATCGCTTGGCGCCCGCAACCGGATGCCGAGACTCCGGCCTTCCCCGTCTACCCGTCTCATGCCTTGGCAGTGATGCCCGACGACTGGGTCAAGGGCAAGATCGTGCTGGTCGGCGCGGTGCTCTCCATCACTGACCGACACCGCACTCCGGGCGCGGTGGTGTATGACGACGACCGCGGCATGATGCCCGGGATCATCGTTCAGGCCCACGGCGTGTCACAGCTGTTGGAGGGTCGTCAGCACCCGCGTCTGCCCTACCAGTGGGCGGTCGCACTCACGCTCGCTTTCGCTCTGCTCGGCATGGCCATCGGTCTGCTGAAAAAGGGGATCGGCTTTAGTGTGGTGGTGGGCGTAGTGCTCATCGCTGGCTGGTGGGTCGGCTCGATGCTGGGTTTCACCTATGGCTTTCCGCTCGTGCCACTGGTCTCGCCAACCCTCGGCCTCGCGCTCTCTCTATGGATGATGGACGCGCTGATCGGTGGCGCCGAGCGCAAACAGCGACAGTTCGTGCAAGGTGCTTTCAGCCGCTATGTATCGCCGGACGTGGTCAACCAGTTGGTCGACAACCCTGAGGCTCTGCAAGTTAAAGGCGACCGCCGCGAACTGAGTTTCATCTTTACCGACGTCGCCGGCTTCACCACCCTGTCCGAGGGGCTGACCGCCGAGAAGCTCTCCGAGACACTCAACGCCTACCTGGATGGCGCTTGCCAGATCATCCTGGAGAAGAAAGGCACCATCGACAAGTTCATCGGCGACGCCATCATGACCATCTTCAACGCGCCGATCCCGCAAGGCGACCACGCCGAACGCGCGGTGCGGTGTGCATTGGCGATCGACGCCTACGCCGAGGACTTCCGCAAACGCTACAACGCTAATGGCATCCCGATCGGTGTGACCCGCATCGGCATTCACTGCGGCCCGGCGGTGGTCGGTAACTTTGGCTCGCACCAGCGCATGGACTTCACCGCGCTGGGCGATACCGTGAACACTGCGGCTCGCTGCGAGGGCGTCAACAAATACTTTGGCACGCGCATCTGCGCCACCCAGCCGATCGTCGACCAATGCCAGACGGTCAAATTCCGGCCGATCGGTGATGTAGTGCTCAAAGGCAAGACCGAGGCTGTGACGCTCTACAACCCGGTACCCGACGAATACGCCGCTTCCCAGGCCTACACCGACTACATGAACGCCTACGCCCTGCTCAAAGCCGAGGATACAAAGGGTGCCGACGCCGTGCGCGCGCTCAAGCAGCAGTATCCAGAAGACCCGCTAATCGACTTTCACCTCGAGCGGGTCGAATCCGGCCTGTGTACGGCACGCGTGGTGATGGAGGACAAGTGACGCTAGACTCCAGAAATTTGGGCATTCAACGACCGATGCGCCGCCCTACGCTACGCTCAGCGACCTCCAAGACCGACGCGCGCACCCGTGCGATCCACCGGGCTACCTTGACAGTTTCCGTCCTTGGTCTGTCGACGCTGGCGCCCGGCTGTGCTTGGGCCGTGGACCTGCCGGCCGATGCCACCCAGCAGATCGAGCAGATCTCGCGTCAACGCGTGCCGATCTTGCCGCTCCCTGTGTCGCCAGATTTCGACCTTCGCCTGCAAGCACCGGAAAAAGCGGCTGTCCCCCGCGCGATCGAAGAACTGGTGTTCGAGATCAAAGGCGTGAAGGTGTCCGGCAACACGCTGTTCAGCCAAGCCGAGGTCGACGCGCTCTTCAAATCCGCCATCGGGCCCGCGGTCACTCTGGCCTCGCTGCGCGAAGCCGCAGAGGCGCTGGAAGCACGCTTTCGCGAGAAGGGCTTCTTCTTGACCCGCGTATTCGTACCGCCGCAGCAGGTCAAAGACGGCATCTTCGAAGTCCAGGTGATCGAGGGTTACCTGAACGCTGTGTACGTCGACGGCGCGCCGACCGATACCCTGCGCCGGCGCATCGAGGCCATCACCGGGCCACTGCTCAACAAGCGCCCGATCGATCTGGCGACCATCGAGCGAGCTCTGCTATTGATCAACGACCTCCCCGGCGTGATCGGCACCAGCCTGCTGCGCCAGGGCGCCGACCTCGGCGCCTCGGAGATCGTGGTCACCGTGGCACAACTGCCGGACAGCCACTTGTTCACGTTCAACAACACCGGTTCGCGTACCGTCGGTCCGATCACCCTCGGCGTTAACTCGACCTTCTTCAACCCGTTCAAGCGCAGCGGCTCGCTCAACCTGGGTGTCACCGCGGGTGGCGACTTGGAGAACATCGACGAACTGCAAGCCGTGAATGCGCGATACAGCATGCCGGTCGGCAGTAACGGCGCCATCTTCAGTTTTGGGGGGCTGGCATCCAACGCCATCCCGGGCGGGACCATCCGCGACCTTGGCATCCGGGCGCTCTCGCAATCGATCTCGCCACGCTTGCGCCTGCCGCTGTTGCGCACCCGCCCCAACTCGGTCTACCTCGACCTGGGCGTGGCGGTGAACCGCTCCCGCACCATCCTCGCTGGTGAAGTGCTCACCTTCGACAAGACCACGGTAGCCGAGGCGACCTTCTCCTGGGCGCAGAACGGCTGGGGCAACGGCACCACCAACGCCAGCGTCGGCTTCTTCCACGCCCTGCCGATTCTCGACCACACCAAGGTCAGCGAAGACGCCAAGACCAACGTCAAGGACGAGGACTTTGCCAAGATCACGCTCAATGTCACACGCATTCAGCAGACGCTGATCAAGGGTGTGAGCATCCTCGGGCAAATGCAGGGTCAATGGACCAACGACCGTCTGCCCACTGGCGAATTTGTTGCCTTTGGCGGGGTCGGCATCGCACGCGGCTTCGACGGCGGCGCCTCGGCCGGCGACAAAGGCGTCGGCGGGCTGCTCGAATTGCGTTATGACTCGTCCGTGAACCGTCAGCCCTACATCGGCAACATCCAGTTCTATGCGTTTGTGGATGGCGGCAAGGCCTTCCTCAACGACCCAGCTGGCACACCACCGCCCAAGGTCACGTCGAACGGGGTCGGCATGCGCTTCCCGTTCTCGACCAACGGCTTCATGGACATCCAGATCGCCAACGCGCACCAGCGCTTCGACACCGGCAATCAGCGCGACGATCCGCGCATCCTGTTCAGCGGAATCCTGCGCTTTTAGCACTCATGGCGCCGCACCTGACGGCGCCGTGAGTGACTCTCAGCCCTCGTTCACCATCGCCAGGAGCTTGTCCGGCGCCATGCGCATGGCAGCCCCAGTGGGGCAGGCGCTCACACAACGCGGGCCACCGCTGACTTCCTTGCAAAGATCGCACTTGGTCGCCTTTTTGGTGGCCTCGGGGTCGTAATCCGGCGCACGGTCGCCCGGCGCCTTGCCGATACCGAACAACAGCCAGGCAAGCCCACCGCCGAATTTCGGTTTCTTCCGCGGAGCCAGTTGCACCACGCCGTAGGGGCAGTTGCGCTCGCAATTGCCGCAGCCGATACACGCATCACTGATGAACACCTCGCCGGTCGGGCCACGGCTGATGGCATCGGGCGGACAGTCCTTCATGCAGTGCGGGTTCTCACAATGGCGGCAGGCCACCGGGATATGCAGGTGATTGAGCGTGGGGCCCAGGTCGCGACGCAGGCGTGACACCCCGTCGTGGGTCTCGGCGCAGGCCACCTCGCAGTTGTTGCATTGCACGCACTTGGTCTCGTCGATGACGAGGATGTTGGATGCATCGCCAACCCCCTGCGCAATGAGGAACTGCGCCATGAACGAGCTCTCGGCCGAGGCGTCAGAGCGCGTCACATTGGCGCGCGTGCGCTCCATCACCAGCGCCTGCAGCGTCTCCTTGAGCTGGGGGTTACGCTCGATCTCAGCCTTGAAGCGTGAACCCTCGAACACAAGCGCCTCGGTCAACACGGTCGCCGTAACCGTGGCGGAGCGCTTGGAATCGTCGATCAGGGCCATTTCACCGATGTAGCCACCGGCCGACACGTAGCCCAGCGATTGCTTCTGGCCACCCCCTGTGCGACTGACCTCCACCGAGCCGCGTCGAATCAGGTAGAGGCCGTCGGCATCGTCGCCCTCTTTGAACAGGGTCTGCTTGGCGTTGTAGCGCTTGAGTTCGACGCCGCCCTCGAGCAGGGCATCGATCGACGCCGGCGTCATGGCCGAGCCGATGTAGTTGATGATGGCGTTGCGGACAAAAGCATTGTCGATCTGCTTGCGCACCTCATCCGACGACGAGATCAGCTTGAGCATGGCGCGGCGTGGCGTCTCGATCAGCACACAGGCTTCACCGGCAAGGATGGTCGCGGTACGGCGCCGGCCTGACAACAGACCCATCTCACCGAAGAAGCGCCCGGCTGGCAGCGAGATGTACTTGGCCGGCTTGACGTCGTCCGGCGTGATCTGCACATCTACGCTGCCCTCGGCGATGGCGAAGAAGGTGTTGGTGTAGTCGCCTTTGGCGAACACCACATCACCCTTCT
Source organism: Betaproteobacteria bacterium (assembly GCA_009923755.1). Taxonomy (GTDB): domain Bacteria; phylum Pseudomonadota; class Gammaproteobacteria; order Burkholderiales; family UBA3065; genus UBA3065. Next base: position 8,942 of record RFSW01000047.1, read on the forward strand.
TCATCACCCGCACCGTCGACTCGAGCAGGATTTCGCGCATCTGCAGCTTGGTGACCGCGGCAAAGAACGGGGACGATGCACGCAGACCATCGATCAGCTCGCCCACATTGGCATTCGCTTTCCATGCCTTGAGGCGGTCACGGATAAGTGGCTCGTCGACCGGCTCGACCACCGCGCCGTTGATGGTCTCGACCACCTCGTAGCCTTGGTTCATCGCCTGCTTGATCAGCGGATAGCCGCCCAACGCACCGACAATGAACAAACCCGGCACGTTCGACTCGTAGCTCTCCGAGAGCACCGGGATCGAGGTCGGGTTGGCGTTGGGGAACTGGATGCCGAAACTTTCGACTAGCTTACGCGGCGGGATGGCGCCGCAGCGTGCCACCACACGATGGCAGGGAATGCTGTGCTCGCCATCCTTGGCATTGAAGACGTAGTTCAGCGGCGGCTCGGCACCGGTCTCCTCGACACGCGCGGCAAAAGCGCTGTGCCAGATCTTCATCTTCCCCGACTTCTCGGTGGCCAGCGCCAAGTTCTTGTTGCCGTCCTTACAGACGGTGAACTCCTCGTCGCGGTTCATCAGGTGCAGCTGGTTCTGCTTAGCCAGCGCGCAGGCGTTTTCGATGCCGGCATCGCCGGCGCCGACCACGACGATCACTTCGTCCTTGAACTCATCCGGGTCGGACAGGGTGTACTGCACGCGGACCAGATTCTCGCCCGGCACGCCGAGTTTGCGGATGTTGCCCTGCAAACCGATACCGAGGATCACCGTGCGGCTGGTGATGCTGCTGCCATCTTCGCAGCTGATGGTGAAGCGCCCGGCAGCCTCATCGCGCTGGATCGCCGAGACTTTCTTTTTGTACTGGATGTTGATGCTCTGCGCCTTGAGCGCGCCGTCCCATTCACCCAGGATGCCTTCGCGCTTGCCCTCGGCAAACTTCATGCCCGAGCGCAAGGGCAAAAAGCCCGGCTCAGCCATCACGTGCTTACCCTTCTGATACTTGTAGATGGTGTCTGAGGCGTGATCCTCGGCCTCCAGCAGCACGTACCGGTTGCCACGCTCTTGCGCGCGCGACGCCGCCGACAAGCCGGCCGGACCCGAACCGACGATGACGATGTCGTACTCGGCTTCCACGTTCTCGAACATCATGCCCATGGGGTCTGCTCCAGGTGCCTGTCGGCTCTAGCGGGCCTGCAGCGCGACGACATTGCGCAGCGTAAGCAGGCGGTTGGCGAACACATCCGGTTTGTACTTCTCATCGTTGGCCAAGGCCTTGAGCAGGTCGGTCATGTTGCGGCGCAGATCGTCGCTCATGACCAGCGTGCCCGACTGCAGCAGGTCGTTGGCAACATTGGTGATCGCCATATAGGCCTGCTCGGCGCCGGCGTAGTCCGAGTAACTGGACTCGCGCGACTCGTCGATCAGCGCCAGCAGGACCTTGCGCATCGTCGCCGGCGCAAACGATTGCCGCTCGAGTGCCGGCAGCATGCCGCCGATGGTCGCGGAGAGCTCGCGGACCATGTCGACCTCGGTCTTGCCCGCCGGCTTCTTACCGGTCGAAACGGCGAGGTGCATCGCGCGCACCTGCGCGTCAAAACCGGCTGAAGCAGACGGATCGGTGGCACGGACGATCGCGCGCACCATCAACAGACTGCTGTCGTTGACTCGCACCACGCCCGGGCCGGTGCCCAATCGGGCGTTCCAGCGCTTGTCGCTCATCGGGTGGTGGCAGGCATGGCAGTCAAAAGCCACCAGCTCGGGGAACAGCCCGTCGCGCCGCTTGGGATCGCTCACCACGTCCAGGATCTGCTGCGCCGCGATGGCTTGGCCGATGGCCCAGATGCGCAGCGGGTCGTAGCTACCCTTGCGCTGCACGTAGTCGGCGTCGACCTTCCAGTGCGCCGGCTCGAGCGCGGTGAAAGTCTTGATTTCGAAAGAGATACGCGGATGACCGGCGCCCATGATGCGGTGCGTGACAAAGCGCGAATCATCGCCAAAGTGACAGGACAGGCAAAGGCGCGCTTGGGCGGTGGGATTGGCCGTGGGATAGAGTCCGTCGGCGATGTTCTCGGCGTGGGTGCGGCCGTCCACCGTGTGCTCACCGATCCACTTGCCGGAAGGACCGTGGCAACCCTCGCAGCCAATGCCCTCGCTCTGAATGAAGCGCTCCCCACGCGGCCCGCTGGGATTGTGCGCATGGCAATCGAGACAGATCTTGGCCTTGTGCGCGCCTTCCTCGAGACCCAGATTCTTGGCAATACGCTTGGACTCGTCGTTGAGCAGCACCCGGTAGGCGCGGGTGTGCTTGTCCATCCGCACCCAGGTGGTGTACTCGTTCTGCAGCACGTTGCTGCCGTCCCAAGGAACAATGGAGCCGTGGCAGGTGCTGCTCGCACAGTTCACCGTGCCTTCGGTCTTATGCGCGGATAGATGCGGCATCACCGCGCGAGTGGGCACGGCTGCGGTCACCGCCGAGGCCAAAACCAACACCCCTAACGCGGCGCCCAGCCACTTGCCGGCAACGCTTCGCGACCGGCGCATCAAGGAACGGATCGAGAGATTCATGGCTGCTTGTCCCGTGGGTTGCTGGCCTTGCCACTGGCCACGTTGGGCGGTGACTTGCGAGGCACGTAATCTCGTGCCTCACCGCGATCGGTCACTGTCCACAGTTCACCCTTGGCGTTCAGGTACATCTTCTCCATCTCCTTGCGGGTGAACGGTCGGGCACCGATGCGGCCGACGATGGCGATCTGTCCACCCGTCTCATCAACCGCGCGATCACGGTCAAGCCCCTTGGAGAGCGCGAGTGCACGCGACGCGGTCTTCTTCCAGGCGATCAACTCCGGCTTGGGCTCTGGCGAGAAACCATAGAAACCCGGCTGACTCTCCGGCGAGGTGAGCTGCAGCACCTTCAGACCATTACGACCGTCTGCCACGTAAGCGAACAACGACGCGTTGGTGCTGCCCACGATCACGTCCTGTGCGTCGTTGATGCGGCCATCGGCATTGAACATCTGGTAGAGGCGTGGCCGATCGGCCTTCTCGATATCAACGATCGCCAGACCCTCTGCGCCGGCTGCCACATAAGCATAAGTGCGGGCCAGATAGACGCGACGCGCATCCTTGAGCGGCAGCACCGCTGGCAGCAGTCGCGGCTTCATGTTGGTGATGTCGACCACCTGCAGACCCTCGGCCGTGGTCACATAGACGTAGCGGAACTGCACCGCACTGGCTCGTGCATCGTTGAGCGGGATCGACGCCAGCGACTTGGGCTTGAGCGGGTCATCGAGGTCGACGATCTCGAGCCCCTTGGAGGTCGTGATGTAGGCGAAGTGGCCGGCCACCACGATATGCCGCGCGCCCTTGAGCAGGCCGCCCGGATTCCAAGTCATCTCGCGCTTCAGGAAGTTATTCCGCGCCTCGCCGTCGACAAAGGTATCGACGTTCACCGCATAGAGACCCTCCTCGGCGTCCACTACGAAGGCGTAGTGATACACCGGGTGGAAGGGCTGCTCCATGTTCACCTTGCGCATCAGATCGCCATCGTTACGCGCCGGAGCGATCGGCTGGTTGGTCGGCAAAGCGACGCACGTGGCGTTCTTCGAAGACACATGCGTGTCATGCCCAAGCGGCGAATACGGCGCCGTGATGATGCGCTGGCTCACCCCCTTGTTGCCATTGCCAGCGATGTCATACACCCGGAAACCGCCCCGACCTTCGGCCACGAACAAGTACTCGCCACGCATCTGCAGGCAAGTTGCAGCATTTCCGCCGGGCGTACCCAACTGTGTATGCGACTCCCGGTGCTGCGTATCGACGATCTCGCGACCGGCCTTCTGGTGATCGGCGTACCAATCGGGATACGCATACTTCTGCAAATAGGAGCCGATCACCGCCTGCGGTTCGTCCCACTCGGTCACGCCCACCGACTCAACGTGCTTCTCAGAGCCGACCCACGCGTAGCGCCCGACGAAGTTGACGAAGTTGGTGCCCTGCAGAAGCAGCTGCGCCATGATCGCGTTGTTGTCGTTGTCGCGCGAGACGTGACAGTCGGTACAGGTCTTGGTCTCTTCCTTGCGCTCGGTGTGCGGGTAGTGCGGGGCGAATGCCTGGCTTGAGAAGCCGCTGGCGGCGATTGGCGGCTGCTGATAGTAGATGCGCTCGCGGTTGCTGTTCTGCGACGACAGCACAAGCGCCGAGCTGGAGCGGAATTCTTGACCGGGCCGTGTTTGCCCAGGAAGAACATGTCGTCACGCGCGACCTGCACGTTGTAGGTGGCGTAATTGCGGGTCTCGCCGCCCTCGAAGTGATTGCGCTCCGTCTTCCAGTTGGCCTGGATCGGCAGATGGCAGCCGGCGCAGCTCGTGGTCCAGCTCAGGTGGCAGGTGAAACAGAGCATGCGGTCATTGTCGTGCGCGAGTTTTTCGACGCCTTCACCCCACTTGCCCTGACGCCCTGCTTCTCCGGCAGCCATCAACTTGGCGCGAGCGGCCTTTTCGTTGAACTCGGGATGCTTGGGGTTCACCGAATCCTTGACCAAAGACATCTTCCATTCCTTGGTCGGGTCGAGCGCGGCGCGCTGGTAGAGCACACCATCGATCCACTCGAATCGCTTGCGACCATCCTGGGTCTTCAGCGAAGTGAGGTCGAAACCACCCGGTCGGGCCGCCGGACCGCTGGTGTGCAGGGTCGGATAGGCCTTGGCGGTGCCGTGGCAGTCGGCGCAGTCGATCTCCACCGCTGCCGCCACTTCGCCGTAGATGTGGCCGTTGCCGTGCATGTCTTGTGAGAAGTGGCAATCGACGCAGTGCATGCCCAGATCCATGTGGATCGACGCCATGTGCACCGCCTTCTTGAACTTGTCCGGGTCTTCGTCGCTGACGATATTGCCCTTGGCATCCAGCAGATTGCCCTTGCGATTGCGCTTGAACACCGCGCGGAAGGCCCAGCCGTGACCGTGATAGTCGGCAAACTGGGTGTCCTTCATCTGGTCGTTCTTCAGCCAGAGGTCGTTGAGGAAGTCGCGGTCGCGCCAGTTGCCGCGAATCACAGCTTCTTCCGGGTTACGCAGGTTGATCTCGTGGATTTCAGAGTCGCTGGGGTAGTGCTGCTTGGCCGGGAACATGCGTGCCGCGTCCGGCTCGTAGTCGTACTGGATGTAGCCGTAGAACGAGTTAATGTAGATGTTCGGCTGGTGCATGT
>RFSW01000048.1 GCA_009923755.1 Betaproteobacteria bacterium
AGCCAGACGTGCGACAGCCGATCCCGCCAAGCCGGTTCAGCGGCCAGGTCGATGACGGCTTGCACCAGCGCCGCCCGCGCCGCCGCCTCTACCCGCGGGTGCGCGACCAGTGCTGGCGGTGGCTGCTCGGGCAGTTGCAGCATCACCCGCAGGTTGGCCCTCAATTCGGGCGACTCCATCTCGAGCGCGTCCTTGATCAAACCGCCGGCTGCTACACGGCCAAGCAGCACACCACGCAACACACTGGCCGGCGTGCCCAGCTCGACCAGCGTGTGCTGGATCCTGGCGCGGTTGAGCAGGTCGCGCAGGAGCAGGGCGGACGCGAACGCCGTGGTCGAGGGCACGCCGATCTCAAGCTGCTGGAGGTCTTTGAGACTGGCGTACGGGGCATCCTTACGCACCACCAGCAGGCCCACCAGGCGGGCATTGGCGTCCCTGAGCAGCGGCACGTAGGGCGCGGGCCCGCGCTGACTGGCCACGACTTGATTCGAGTTGGCGACAGCGAAGTCCGGCATGCCCGCGCTGAAGTGTGATTCGAAGTCAGACACGCTGCCGGCCACGTGCAGTTCGAGGCACAGTCCGGAGCGCGCAGCGAGCTCGCGGGCAAGTGGCACCAAGACTTCGTGGGTCCGGGGCGCCGACATCACAGGAATCGCTTCGAGCACGTAGTGGCGCCCGCCCGCTTGCGTCTTGCAGGCCTCTCCAGCGAGCGCGATACAGACTCCCGACACAAGCAGCACAGCCCGGGCGAGCTGTTTCGCTGATCTAAACGCTGGCATGGTTTGAGACACAGTCCATATTTTGTCTATTTTTTACAGATGAAGTTCATACCTTTCTATACCACGGTTAGCGCCCTACGGGAATCTCAGATACCCCTCTCAGGAGAGACGGGACTCGCATCGCCCGCGGCGCGCAGCTAAACTCAGTCCATACCCGACCCTAGGCTGGAACCATGTCCCAAAAACCTCTCATCAACCGCACCCTGCTGGTTATCGCCGCTGTGGCCGCACTGCCGGTCACCGCCGCCCTGCTCGGTGGCCTCGCGACCCACGACGAGGTGCCGCCGCTGCCCACAGCCGGCGCCGATTCTCCCGATGCAGTGATAGCCCGCCTCAAGCCGGTCGGTGAATATGTGCTGGCGGCGGTGGATCCGGCCGCTGCCGGCGGCGCTGTGGACGGTGCCAAGGTGTACAACGGTCTGTGCGCCGGCTGCCATGCAGTAGGCGCCGGCGGCGCGCCCAAAGCGGGTGACCAGGGCGCTTGGGGTCCGCGCATCGCCAAGGGCAAGGACACCCTCTACAACCATGCCATCAATGGCTTCCAAGGCAACAACGGCGTGATGCCGGCACGCGGCGGCAACCCCAAGCTGACCGATGACGAGGTCAAGGCGGCGGTCGACCACCTGGTCAAGCTGTCCAGCTAAGCCCCGGTCTTTTGTAGCCGGGCGCGCATCGCCGCGAGGCGGGCGGCGCCTTCCTCGCGCGTCACCGGACCGCGGTCGGGTGGCTTGACCGCTTCGCCCACCAATGAAGCGGGAAGGCTCGCAAGCCATCCACTCGCCGGCGCGCTTGCGCCGCTCGCAATGGCTCACCCAGAGCGTGCGCCGGGCGCGGGTGATGCCGACGTACATCAGGCGCCGCTCTTCCTCCAGGCGGCCTTCGTCCACCGCATCGCGGTGCGGCAGGATGCCCTCCTCCACCCCGACCAGGAACACGTGGTCGAACTCCAGCCCCTTGGCGGCGTGCAGGGTAGAGAGCTGCACCACATCCGGCGTCTCGCCCTCGCGGCCCTCGAGCAGGGTGATCAGCGCCACCGTCTGCGCCACGTCGAGCAGGGTCTTGCCATCCTCGCCCTTGCGCGCCACCCAGTCCATGAAGTCGCAGACGTTGGCCCAGCGCGTCTCGCCGGGGCGGCCCGGGTCGCTGTCCTGCAGGTAGAGCTCGTAGTCGATGGCGCGGACCAGGTCGCGCATCACCTCGCCGGCTGGCTCGCGCGCGGCGCGCTCCTGCATGCGGGCGATGAAGTCGCGGAACTGCGTCAGCAACTCGAGTTGCCGCTCAGGGATGATGTCGTGGCAATCCGGCCGGTCGAGCGCCGCGAACAGGCTGCAGCGGCCGCGCGCCGCCAGCCCGCCGAGCTTCTCCAGGGTGGCCGGCCCGACGCCGCGCCGCGGCGTGGTCACCGCGCGGATAAAAGCCGGATCGTCGTCCTCATTGCAGAGCAGGCGCAGCCAGGCGCAGACGTCGCGGATCTCGGCGCGCTCGAAGAACGACTGCCCGCCTGACACCCGATAGGGGATCTGCTGGCCGCGCAGGGCCTCTTCGAACAGCCGCGCCTGGTGGTTGCCGCGGTAGAGGATGGCGTAATCCATCCACCGGTAGCCACCGCGCAAGCGGTGCGCCTGCAAGCGCATCACCACCGCCTCGGCCTCAGCGGCGTCGTCGCGGTGCGCCAGCACCTCCACCGGGTCGCCCGGCCCGTACTCCGACCACAGCGACTTCTCGAACTGCTTGGGGTTGTGGGTGATGAGCGCGTTGGCGGCGGCGAGGATGCGGCCGGATGAACGGTAGTTCTGCTCGAGCTTGATGACCCGCAGTTGCGCGTAGTCACGCGCCAATTGGCCAAGATTGTCGGCGGAGGCACCGCGCCAGCCGTAGATCGCTTGGTCGTCGTCACCCACCGCGGTAAAGGCATGGCGCAGGCCGGTCAGGGCGCGCAACAGGCGGTACTGCGCCGGGTTGGTGTCCTGGTATTCGTCGATCAGCACGTGGCGCAACCGCCCCTGCCAGCGGCCAGCGATTTCGGCGTCGCGCTCGAGCAGGCGCAGCGGCAATGCAATGAGGTCGTCGAAGTCAACCGCCTGCCAGGCCAGCAGGGTCTGCCGGTAGCGGCGGTAGAGCTCGACCATGTTGTTCACCTCGGCCCGATTCACCTCGGCCGGGTCCTGAGCCGCGTCAGCGGCCTCGTCGGGCGTCAGCGCGGCGTTCTTCCAACGGCCGAGCACGCCGGCCGCCTGCCGCACCAGCTTGCGATCGGTGGTGCCGAGCAGCTCTGCGATCAAGGCCTGACTGTCGGTGGCATCGAGGATGCTGAAGCGCTGGCGCAGGCCCGCAGCGACGTGTTCCTCGCGCAGAAGGCGCAGCCCCATGGCATGGAAGGTGCTGACCCACAAACCCTTGGCGCGGCCGCCCATGGCGGCGTCGACGCGCTCGCGCATCTCTCGTGCCGCCTTGTTGGTGAAGGTGATGGCGGCGATGCTATCGGGGCGGTGCTCGCAGCGATCGATGAGATGGACGATCTTCTGCGTGATAACGCGCGTCTTGCCCGAGCCGGCGCCGGCCAGCACCAGCAGCGGCGTGCCGAGGTGGCGCACAGCCTCCTGCTGGGCGGGGTTGAGGGCAGCCTCGGGCGCAGTGCGGGGAGCGTTCAAAGGGTGGCCTGAGGGCGGCGCCGGGGACAGCGGCGCATGGAAGGATGGCAGCGACGAAACGCTGCTGGCGACTACAATCGGCGCATGATTCTACCTTCCGCCTGCCTCCGGCACGGCCCCCGGACGCAGGGCTGAGCCATGGCAACTTATGCTGTTGGCGATGTGCAGGGCTGCCACGATGCCCTGCGCGCCCTGCTCGACCACGCCGGCTTCGATCCCGCGCGCGACCGCCTTTGGCTGACCGGCGACCTGGTGAACCGCGGCTCGCAGTCGTTGCAGACGCTGCGCTTTGTGCGCAGCCTCGGCGACGCGGCGCGCTGTGTGCTGGGCAACCACGACATCCACTTGCTGATGGTCGCTGGCAGCCATACCGACGCGCACCGCAGCGACACGCTGGGCGACGTGCTCAAAGCCCCCGACCGCGATGAACTGCTCGACTGGCTGCGCAAGCGGCCACTGTTGTACCGCGAAGGACGCTACGTCATGGTGCACGCTGGGCTCCTGCCGGAGTGGACCCTCGAACAGGCCGAGACCCTGGCCAACGAGGCACAGCAAGCCCTCAGCGCCGACTTTGACGGGCTTGCCGGTTCGCTCTACGGCAATCGGCCGGAGCGCTGGGATGCGCGTCTGCGCGGCCGCGACCGCCTCCGCTTCATCATCAATGTGTTCACGCGCATGCGCGTCTGCCACCCGGATGGCCGGCTCGAACTCAACCACAAGGGATTGCCGGAGCGCCGGCCCGAAGGCACCGAACCGTGGTTCGACCTGCCGCACCGGCACGGCGACCAGGTCACCGTGGTGTGCGGACACTGGTCGGCACTCGGGCTGATGCTGCGGCCCGGTCTGGCGGCACTCGACACCGGCTGCCTGTGGGGTGGCTGGCTCACAGCCCTGCGGCTGGAGGACGGCGCCGTGTTTCAAGTGCGTGGCACCGAGCCGCGCACCGGCTCCGGCTTGGACGCGCGCACGCGGCGCGAAACCGCCTAGCCCGACGGGCGCTCGCCGGCTCGCCGCTCAGCCACTGCCGTAGCGATGGCGGATTCGGTCATGGCAGCCAGCAGATTGCGGTCGAGCCCGACGCTATCGATCGGTGGATGCAGCACCACCTCCGCCTGCAGGCCGCGCGCAGCGACGATGTTGCGCAGCGTGTCGACGAAGCTCATATCACCAATGAAGGCCGCCGCCTGCGTCGGGCGCCCGGTGTGGTCGCTGTAGTGCAGGCTCATCGGCACCACGCAGGCGCCGGCGTCGATCGCCGCCTGCAGCAACATCGGCTTGAATGGCAGCACGTGGCTACCGTCGGTGGTGGTGCCTTCGGGGAAGATGACCACCCGTTGTCCCTCTCCCAAGGCCGTCGCCAGCGTCGCGGCCATACGATGCGCGGCGCGCCCACTGCCGCGATTGAGGTAAAGGGTGCCGGTGCGGGTGGCCAGCCAGCCCATGAGCGGCCAAGCCTGGACGTCATCTTTGGAGACAAAGCGGACCGGACGGACAGCCGAGACCACCGGGATGTCAAGCCATGAGACGTGGTTGGCGACGAGCAGTACCGGCCGATCGGGCAGCTCGACCTGCCCGGACACCCGCAGCCGCACGCCCAGCGAGCGCGCTGCCACGCGGTTCCAACGCGACGCCACGCGCGCCCGGCTTTGCAGGGAGAGGCGCCCGAAGGCCACCGAGGCGATCGCCGCACCAACACAGATCAGGCTGACGATCGCGAAGTAGCGCCATACCCGGACCGGGTATGGCGACCGAGAATCAGGCATTCGCCAGGAAGCGCCTCAGGTAGCGATCCGACATGCGCGAAAGCGACATCAGCACGAAGACATCGGCGGTGTTGAAATCCGGATCCCAGGCCGGCTCCCCGCAAATCTGTGCACCGACGCGCAGATAGCCTTTGATCAGCGGCGGGACATCGGCATTGAGGTTGCGGTCGAGGTGTTCCATCGGCAAGCCGCAGCGCGGGAACACCCGGTACTCGAGCGGTGCGAGATGCTTTTCGCGCAGCGTGCGGTAGACGCTGGCGGCGACGTGGCCGCCATCGGCCATGCTGATGCTGGCGCACCCCATCACGTACTCGTAGCCGTTGGCCAGCGCGAAGCGCGAAAGGCCACCCCAGAGCATGGCGATGGTGCCACCGTGGCGGTAATCCGGGTGCACACACGAGCGGCCCACCTCGAGCAGGCGGTCGCGCAAGTGGTCGAGCCGGGAGATGTCGAATTCGGCCTCGGAGTAGTACCCGCCCAGCTTCTTGGCGACATCCGGGGTGATCACCCGGTAAGTGCCCACCACCTCGCCAGTGGCGTCGTCGCGCACCAGCAGGTGCAAGCAATGCTCATCGAAGCGGTCACTGTCGACACCCGGCTCGGTGCAATTGAGCCGTGCGCCCATCTCCTCGCCAAAGACACGGAAACGCAAGCGCTGGGCTTCGCGCACCTCGTCGGCGTTGCGGGCAAAATCGACCGTAAGGGTCTGTGCAAGGGCGGTCTCGGCGCCTTGCCTGAGGTTCAGCATGGGGACTCCGCGAAACTTTCGTCGTGTACAGACACTACGTCGAAAGCGTGACCGTCATGTTACATCGATACGATGTCAACAAGACGCTTGGCTGACGCGCTCAACACGCTCAACGCGTGACCCGTGTCACGCCGCCGCCAGAAAGAATGCGTACCGGGTCGCCAGCGCGGAAATCGTCGCCGGGCTCCAGCGCCTGCGTGATGGCCACCAGATCGCCATTGCGCAGGCGCACGGTGATCTCCAGGCCGCGCGCGCGACGGAGATTCTTTTCGGCCAGATTGCCGGCCACGCCGCCGGCTACCGCGCCAACCACACCGCTGATCAAGGAGCCACGGCCACCCCCGATGGAGCTGCCGGCGATGCCACCGATCACGGCTCCCGCCACCGTGCCGACACCGGCCTCATCGATCTGGATCTCGACCTCGCGCACGCTCTCCACCGTACCAAGCCGCACCGTCTGCTCGGTGCGCACCTGCCGCGGCGCATAACTGGACCCGCCCATACTGCTGCCCATCGATTGGCAGCCAGCGAGCATCGCGACGCATGCCAGCACGGTCATGCCGAGCGCGGTGCGCCCGGCACACAGCGGCATGGAGCGACAGACGGCATCCCGATGCGACAAGGCGGCGAGGCGGGTGCTGCGGGGGTGAAGTGCGGACATGGCGGATCTCCGTGGAGGGTTGAAGGCGGGTGGGAAACGCGCGACCGTTCAGTTCATGCTGCGACCAAACGCCTCGCGAAACGCCACCTCGATGTCTGAACGCACGACGGCATGATTCTGTGCACCGCGCTGTGCAATCTTGAGCGAGCCAAGTAGCGAAGCCAGCCGGCCGGTGGTCTCCCAGTCCATCCCATTGACCAAGCCGTAAAGCAGGCCGGCGCGGTAGGCGTCACCGCACCCGGTGGGGTCGACCACCGCGTGCGGCGCAACCGGCGGAATCTCAACGACGCCACCCCCGGTGTGGATCTGCGAGCCCTTGCCGCCAAGCGTCACGATCAGCGCCTTGACCTCACGTGCCAGACTCTCCAGCGTCTGACCGGTCTTCTGCTGCAGGAGTTGCGCCTCGTAGTCATTCACCGCGAGGTAATCGGCATCGCTGATGAACTGCATCAACTCCTCGCCGTTGAACATCGGCAGACCCTGCCCCGGATCGAACATGAACGGGATCCCGGCCTCGGTGAGCTCACGTGCATGACGGAACATGCCGTCGCGCCCATCGGGGGCGATCACCGCCAGCTGGATGCCTTCGGCGTCGTTCACGCTGTTCTGATGCGAGAAGTTCATCGCGCCGGGATGGAACGCGGTGATCTGGTTGTCGTCGAGGTCGGTGGTGATGAAGGCCTGCGCGGTGTAGGTGCCCTCGACGTGCCGCACGTGCCCGGTGGCGAGACCCAAGGTCTGCAGGCGCTCGCGGTAGGGGCCGAAGTCGTCGCCGACCGTGGCCATGATGCGCGCATCGCCACCAAGGCCCTGCAGGTTGTAGGCGATGTTGCCGGCGGTGCCGCCAAACTCCCGACGCATCTCGGGCACCAGGAAGGCGACATTGAGCATGTGCAGCTTGTCGGGGAGGATATGCTCGCGGAAGCGGTCGGGAAACACCATGATGGTGTCGAAGGCAAGCGATCCGCAGATCAGGACGGACATTTGAGCTCCTCGGCGCGGCGCGCCACTGTGGGGTGTGAGGGGAAACCAGCGAATGGTGGCGATTTGGCGTGGCGGAGGCTGACGGTCTCAGCGGCCGGGCGCTGTGCCGTCAACCACCGGGCTGAGGTCGGGTCGCAGCGCCTGACGGTCGTCAAAGACCACGCAATCGCCGCGCCAATGGGCACCGCCGCAGGTCTCGAAGTAGTGCAGGATGCCACCTTCGAGTTGGAACACGCGTTCGAAGCCGGCGGCGCGCATCAGCGGCGCGGCCTTCTCGCAGCGGATGCCGCCGGTGCAGAAGGTGACGAGCGTGGCATCGCGCAGATGCGCGTAGTCCTCCAAACGACTGGCGAACTGGCTAAAGCGCTTGATCCCCGGGTCGAGGGCACCCTCGAAACTGCCGACTGCCACCTCCCAGTCGTTGCGGGTGTCGAGCAGCGTCACCGGGCGGCCATCGTCGTCGTGGCCGGCGTCGAGCCAGCGGCGCAGCGTCTGCGGGCTGACGCGCGGCGCCGGCGCCTGCTCGCGATCGAAGCCGGTCCGACGCAGCGTGACGATCTCCGGTTTGACGCGCACCCACAGGCGGCGGAACGGCAGCGTCTGCGACCCGCTCCACTTGGCCTCCAGGCCGTCCAGCCCGGGCAGCGTCCGCAATTGCTGCAACACGCGCTCGACGGCGTCGCGCGGGCCGGCAAGAAAAGCATTGATCCCCTCGTGCGCCAGCAGCACGGTGCCCTTCAACCCGGCCGCGGCGCACCAGCCGCGCACCGTTTCGCGCAGCGCCTCCGGGTCGTCGATGGCGACAAAGCGGTAGGCAGCGAGATTGGCGATGGGCGCGACCAACGCATCGGCGGCCGCCGGCGCGTGGTGCGCAGGGGGTGGGAGAGACGCGGCGGACTCGGTCATGGGGCGCGATTGTCACACAGGCTGCCGAGCACCAAGCCGCGCGCGCGGAATTGCTCGAGCAGCAAAGCGAGGCCGCGCCGCAAGCCGGCGAGGTCGGGCTGAGAGTCCGCGTGGCCCGGCGTGCCGGTGTCGCCCGCAGCTGGCCCCGACGATGCCCCCACGAGCTGCGCGGCGAGGTCCGCCACCAGCCGCCGACCACTGACCCGCCGCCGTACCAGCGCTGCCAGCAGCGCTTGAGCCTGTGCCCCAACAACCAGATAGTCGATGCCGCCAATCGCATTGCGGAACATCACCAGGCTCACCGGCATGCCGTCGGCCTGGCGGCCGCGGTAGCGCGGGCCGATGCGCTGCACCGGCCACTCGAACACCGCCAGCGCGTGCACCGGATTGAGCAGTGGCCGGCCATCCATGAGGCAGCCGTCGGGACGCAGGCGCGGATGACGGCGCGGCGACGGCCTGGCGGCGAGCGCCTCTCGCAGCGCGATGTAACGCTGCAGGTCCGCCTGCCAGGGCGGCGGCTCGGCGGCGAGTTGGCGATGCGAGCCTGAAGCACGAGCTGCGCGGGCCACAGGCTGCGTCGGCCGCGACAGCGTCAGTCGGCGAGCGAACCGAACAGGTCACGCGCTCGCGGCAGGGGAACGAGTTCGGCAGCGTGCCGCAGGACGAACTGACGGAACTTCTCGGCTACCGCCGGCAGGCGCTTGCCGGTGCGGTGAGCGATATGCCACTGCCGCACCACCGGGAAGCCCTCGACAGGAAGCACCTCCAGCCGCCGCGTCTCCAGTTCCAGCGCCACCGTGTGCAGCGACAAGATGCCCAGCCCAAGCCCAGCCTGCACCGCCTGCTTGATCGATTCGTTTGAGCTCATCTCCATGCCGGTGGCGAAACTCATGCCATGGCTGGCGAAGATGTCCTCCATCGCCGCACGACTGCTCGAGCCGGGCTCGCGGATCAGGAACACCTCCTGCTTGAGGCGCTCCATCGGCACCCGTCCACGCCCGGCCAGGCCGTGGTGGCGCGGTGCGATGATCACCAGGTGGTTCTCCATAAACGCTGCGCCCTCCAAGTCGATACCCGGCGGCAGATCACCCATGATGGCGAGGTCACGCTCGTTGAAAGCCAGCGTGTTGACCACCGAGGCGCGATTGTTCACCGTCAGGCTCACGGTGACGTCGGGATTGGCTTCACGGAAGGCAGTGACCAGTTGCGGCACGAAATAGTTGGCAGTGCCGACCACCGCCAGGCGCAAGCGGCCACTGGTGTCGCCACGCAAATGGGCGAGGTTCTCCTCGGTCTGGTCGATCTGGTTGGCCACCCGCCGGCTGAGGTCGTAGATCTCGCGACCCGCCTCGGTGAGCACGGTGCGCTTGCCCAGCTGCTCGAGCAGCGGCATACCGACGTTCTCCTCCAATTGCTTGACCTGCATGGAGACGGCAGGCTGGCTCAGGTGCAGTTCTTCGGCAGCGCGCGAGAATGAAGCGTGGCGAGCGACGGCTTCGAAGACCTTGAGCTGACGAAGGGTGAGGTGGAGCACGCCGCGGACTTATACGTTTTCTATCAGCTCTCTATTATAAGCAAAACTGATAAGCAGAGGCGCGCTTGCACGCCTCAGGTGCACCGATGGCTGACGCCGCAAGAGGCGCAGCCACGCCCGCCGCGACCCTACCAGCGCAGCGGAATCCACTAGCGCGGCGGAACCGCTTCCAACGGCGCGCCCGCTTCGACCGCCTGACGGCGACCGATCTCGCGCGCGATGGCATCGAGTTGGCCCTCGATCTGGGCGCGCATGACCCACGTGCCAAGCAGCGGCGGCACGGGGAAGTCGGGCTCTATGGTGGCGCGGTAGTCGATACGGCAACCGGCCTTGTCGTCACGCACCTGCCAGGCGCCCTGCATCTGCCGCAGATTGCCGGGTCCCTGCGAGCTGAAATCGATGCGCCCTTCGTAGCCCGACCCTGGCGGCGTGAGCGCGATGCCCAGCGTGACACGCACCGTCAGGCCGAAGATAGCCGGCCCGGTAACGCCGACCTGCTCGACGCGCAGCATCTCGCCGGGCTGACTCACCACCCGGCTGTAGCGCATCCCCGGCACGAACTCGGGCAGGCGCTCAAAATCGCTGAGTACGCTGTAGCAGGCGCCGGCCGGTGCCGGTGCCTGCACGGATGCGCTGACATACAGCACACGATCCTGGCGGTCGACCATCGCCTCGGCCGCGGCAAACGCCAACGCCGGGCAGAGCGCCAACAGACCCGCCAGACCGTACACCGTCAAACGCACGCCAGAACCTCAGGACACGGCGAGCATACGATCAAGCGCCAACCTGGCGAGTTTCGCCTCGGCCTCGGGCACAACGATCTGATTGACCACATGCCCGTCGGCCAGCTGCTCGAGACACCAGGCCAGATGCTGTGGATCGATGCGGGCCATGGTCGAGCACATACAAACCATCGGCGACATGAACTGGACCGTGACTCCGCGCGGCTTCATCTCCTCGGCCAGACGGTTGACGAGGTTGAGCTCGGTGCCGACCAGCCAATGGCTACCCGGCTCAGCAGCGTGGACCGCGTTGAGGATGAATTCGGTGGAGCCGACCAGGTCGGACGCCGCGCACACCTCAAAGCTGCACTCCGGGTGCGAGATCACCGTGCCATCCGGGTGCGCAGCACGGAATTGCGCGATGTGGCTGCCCTGGAACATCTGGTGCACTGAGCAATGGCCCTTCCACAGCAGCACGCGGGCTTGGCGGATCTGCTCCGGCGTAAGGCCGCCCATCGGCTCGTCAAAATCCCAGACCACGCACTCATCGAGGGTTACGCCCATCTGGTGCGCGGTCCAACGGCCAAGATGCTGGTCGGGGAAGAACAACACCTTCTCGCGCCGGCCGAACGCCCATTCGAGGATGCGCGTGGCGTTGCTGCTGGTGCAGACGATGCCGCCGTGCTCGCCGCAAAAGGCTTTGAGGTCGGCTGCCGAGTTGATGTAGGTCACCGGCGTGATGCTCTCATCCGGGTCGAGCACCTCGGCGAGTTCGCGCCAGGCGCGCTCGACCGCTCGCAGGTTGGCCATGTCGGCCATAGAGCAGCCGGCCGAAAGGTCGGGGAGGATCGCCTTCTGGTGCGGCCTGGAGAGGATGTCCGCGACCTCGGCCATAAAGTGCACGCCACAGAAGACGATGAATTCCGCCTCGGTCTGCGCCGCCAGCCGCGAGAGCTTGAGCGAGTCACCGGTCAGCTCGGCGTGCTTGTAGACCTCGGCGCGCTGGTAGTGGTGGCCGAGAATCACGGCGCGGTCGCCCAGGCGCTTGCGCGCGGCGACGATGCGCGCCTCGCACTCGGCATCGGTACCGGCTCGTGCGGCGTCAAAACGGATCGGGGTGGCGACTGCGGTCATGTCTTCTCTCGTGGTTGGCGCCGACCGTCTGCAGCGGCGTCTTGCGGTGTCACGACGTCAGGGAGGCGAAGGATAGCCTCGCGGTTGCTGGGGGAGAAGCACTTTTCGGCCGCCTCTTGCAATGGGAGCCAGACGTGCGCCAGATGTTCCCGCTCGGCGAGGGTCGGCGTGGTCCTGGCGGGCACACACAAACTGAAGGTGTGCTCGGTGTTGTGCGTCACGCCGGGGCCATAGCGCGGCTGCCAGTGGCCATAGATCTCGAACACGGTGTGTTGCTGCCAATCCCGCAGGGCAGCGGGGGCAGCGGCGATGCCGGTCTCTTCCGCCACCTCGCGCAGCGCCGCCGTGCGCAGGTCCTCGTCGGGCGCGTCAAGACTGCCGGTGACCGACTGCCAGAAGCCCGGCCGGTCGGCGCGCTCGAGCAGCAGCACGTTGAGGTCGGCGTCGTGGATGACCACCAGCACCGAGACCGGAATTTTAAAGCGGCGCTCAGCCACGCGTCACGGGCCCCAGCCGGTAGGACCCTTTTCGCAGCGACCTGGTGAGCGCAGCGAGCGGAGCAAGAAAAGCGGTCCGCAGGCTGGGGCTATGCCACACCTCGAGCGGACCGGCCGGTAGGACCATCTTCGATGCGACCTGATGAGCGCAGCGAACGGAGCGAGAAAATCGGTCCGCAGGTCTGTACGCGACTAGACGACCGCCAGCGGGTTGCGCAGCTTGATGTGCAACTCCCGCAACTGCTTCTCGTCGACCGGGCTCGGCGCCTGGGTCAGCAGGCACTGTGCGCGCTGCGTCTTGTCGGTGCCGGCCAGCAGCATGACGATACGGTCCAAACCGAAGGCCAGCCCGCCGTGCGGTGGCGCGCCGTACTTGAGCGCATCGAGCAAAAAGCCGAACTTGAGCTGCTGCTCGTCCGGGCCGATGGCGAGCGCCTCGAACACGGTGGCCTGCACATCGGCGCGGTGGATCCGCACCGAACCACCGCCGACCTCATAGCCGTTGACGGCGAGGTCGTAGGCCTTGGCCAGGCACGTGCCCGGATCGGTGTGCAGCAGGCCGACGTGGTCGTCCTTGGGCGCGGTGAACGGGTGGTGGCAGGCGTTCCAACGCTTCTCGTCTTCGTCGTACTCGAACATCGGGAAGTCGACGATCCAGCATGGTGCCCAGGCGCGGCCGTCCAGATGCCCCTTCTCGTGGCCGACCTTGGCGCGCAAGGCGCCGAGCGCGTCGTTGACCACCTTGGCGCTGTCAGCGCCAAAGAAGATCAGATCGCCGTTCTGCGCGCCGGTGCGGCGCATGATCTCGCCCAGAGAGGCGGCATCGAGGTTCTTGACGATGGGCGACTGCAGGCCGGTCTCGTTGAGCTGCGTGACGTCGTTGACCTTGATGTACGCGAGGCCCTTGGCGCCGTAGATCTTGACGAACTCGGTGTAGCCGTCGATCTCGCCTCGGCTGAGCGATGCCCCGCCGGGTACGCGCATCGCCGCGACACGGCCCTTGGGGTCGTTGGCCGGGCCGCTGAACACCTTGAAGGCGACGTCCTTGACCGCATCGGTTATCTCGGTGAGCTCGAGGGTCACGCGTAGATCGGGCTTGTCCGAGCCGAAGCGCGACATCGCCTCGGCATAGCTCATCTTCGGGAAGGGGTCGGGCAGGTCGATGCCGGCGGCATCCTTGAAGACATAGCGGAACAGGTCCTCCATGATCTGAACAATTTCATGTTCGGTCAGGAAGCTGGTCTCGATATCGACCTGGGTGAACTCGGGCTGGCGGTCGGCGCGCAGGTCCTCGTC
>RFSW01000049.1 GCA_009923755.1 Betaproteobacteria bacterium
GCTGCCCGAGTAGCCGGAGATCGGCACCAGGCGCCAGACCTTGGCCACCACGTACTGCCCGGCGATGATGTAGAACAGCGCCGAGATGGACATCAGCGCAACGCACAGCACCACGCCGCTGGTGTCGACGTAAGTGGCGCGGAAGAACACCATCAGCAACGCGACCGAGATCATGGTGACGAGCCCGACCACGAACACCGGCACGGCGATGGCCAGGCTTGGCCCGGCGCGGCTGCGGATCTCGCTGGCGATGTCGCGACCATCATCGGCCTGGCCGAAATCGAAGGCGAACATGGCTGCCGACTTCTCCACAAAGATGGTGTCGGTGAACTTGCTCGCGCCGGTCTGGGTGGCATTGAAGACCAGCGGCTTGTCATAGCCGCGGTCAGCCTTCCAGCGCTCGATGGCCTCCGGCGTCACGCGCTTCATGCCCAATGCCATGCGCGCCATGTCATCGGGCGTGTTGACGACAAAGAACAGCGCGAAGGTGATGAGGTTGACCCCGATCAGGATGGGGATGGCGTAGAGCAGGCGGCGGACGATGTAGGCGATCATGCCCCACCTCCCGCGGCGCCCTGCCCGGCCACCACCGGGCGGCCCTCGACGCCGCGCGCCGACTCCTTGCGCCGCCAGGCGAGCCACGCCGGGGTGAGCACCACCACGGCGAGCAGCCCGACCAACAGCAGCGGCCACAGCACCGGCGCATTCCAATCGGCGCGCGCGGCCTCACGGCGTTGCACGTCGAGGCGCTGGTACTTGAGCCCGTTGCGCGCCATCTGGTTGGGTTTGACGTTGCCGAGCCAGCCATGCACCAAGCTGTAGCGCTTGGGGTGCATGCCCCAGATCCAAGGCGCATCGACGCGCAGGATGCGTACCGCTTCGTCGATGATGGCCTGGCGCTCGGGGCCGTTGGGCATGTTCTTCATCCGCTCGAACAGGCGGTCGAACTCGGCGTTGCTGTAGTTGGCCGAGTTCTCGCCGCCATGCTTGGCGCGGCCTTGCGGCCCGTAGAGCAGGAACAGGAAGTTCTCCGGGTCCGGATAGTCGGCGTTCCAGCCCCACTCGAAGATCTGCGCATTGCCCTTGCGCACCTTCTCCTGGAAGCGGTTGTAGTCGCTGCCGCGCACCACCAGCTGGATGTTGAGCCGCGCCAGTTGCTTGCGCATCCAGTCCATCTCGGCCTTGTCGTCGGCGCCGCGCGTCACCGCATCGAAGTTGAGCACCAGAGGTTGTCCGGTGGCGGCGTCGCGGCCGTTGGGGTAGCCGGCCTCGACAAGCAGGCGGCGCGCCTCGTCGATCGACTTGCGCTGCGGTCTGCCGTCGACCCAGTCGTAGACCAGCGGGTTGACCCCGGCTTCGCCATCGCGGTAGCCCCAGATGCCGGGCGCGATCGGACCCATGGCGGGGATGCCGCGACCATTGGCAAAGATGGCAATGTTCTCTTCGAAATCGATGGCGACGCTGAGCGCCTGACGCAGCTTGCGCGCGCGCTCGGAGTCGCCGCCGACCACCGGGTCGAGCATGTTGAACCCGATGTAGTTGATCGACGCCGACAGCGCTGTCTCCAGGCGGATGCCCTTGGCCGCCATGTCCTCGGAGATCACCGACTCGCCACCAGCGGCAGACTGCACGGCCTGATCGAAGTTGTCTGAGCTGATGCCCGAGGAGTCGTACCAGCCTTGCAGGAACTTGTTCCAGTACGGGATCGACTCGCGCTCACGGCTGAACACCACGGTGTCGATGAAGGGCATGGTCTTGCCGGCATCCTTGAGCAGCCCGCGCGCCGCATCGCCCGCCTCGCCATCGGCCGGGTAGGGCTCGCCCGGGTAGTTGGGGTTGCGGCGCAGGACCATGCGCCGGTTCGGGTCGTTCGCGGCGAGATAGAAGGGCCCGGTACCAATCGGATACCAGTCGAGGCTGACATTGCGCTCAGCAAAGCCCGGCTGGCTGTAGAACGCGTCGGCTTCCCACGGGATGGGCGCGAAGAACGGCATCGCCAGCCAGTAGACGAACTGCGGGTACTTACCTTTGACGCGCACACGGTAGGTCTGCGCGTCGAGCACCTCGACGCCGGCCAGCGGGTGCTTGCGCAGGTCGAGGAAACCTTTGCCGTCCTGCTTGGCGTCTTCGGCCTTGAGCCGCTTTCTGTAGTCGCCGAGGCCGACGATGTACTCGGCCATCAGACCGAAGATCGGCGAGTGCACGCGCGGGTGGGCCAGGCGCTTGATCTGGTAGACATAATCTTCGGCGCGCAACTCACGGCTGCCGGTCTGCGGCAGGTCGTAGATGCTCTTGACGGCGTCGCGCTGGGCGCCGGGCAGCTGGTGGTAGAGGTAGCCGCCGGCATTGTCCTGAGCCAGCGCCGGGTGCGGCTGATAGCGGCGGTCCGGCTTGATGTGGATGGTGTAGACGCTCTGCGCGACCAGGTTGTCCGGCGCGTCGTCAGGCAGCAGGCCCCCGTGCTCGTCGAGGTAGATCGGCCTGGGCACCTCGGTGGCGGTGAGCGGCATCAGTTCGTACGGGCGCCGGAAGTAGTGGTACTGCACCGGCGGCTCGTAGATCTGCGCGTTGAAGGTGGCCTCGTTCTCGCTGTAGGACTGCGCCGGATCGAGATGCTTGGGTCGCTCGACGAATGCCGAGTAGAGAATCGCCTTGCCCGATTCGGCCGCCGGGTACGGGTTGTTCCACAGCCCGCCGCTGCCTGGGTCGCCGCAACCGACGAGCACGGCAGCCGCAAACAAGCCAAAGGCCCACCGCAACAGGGCTCTGAGGGGTGCTCGGCTATACTCGCGCATTCTCGTTTTTGTCATGGATTGGAGTCGGGAATGCCATTTTTAGCCGGCAAACGCCTGCTTGTGACCGGGATGCTGTCGAACCGTTCCATCGCCTACGGCATCGCCGCCGCAGCACACCGCGAAGGCGCCCAACTGGCCTTCACCTGCCAGGGCGAGCGGGTGCGGGAGCGTACCGTGGAACTGGCCCGCGCGTTCGACGCGGCCGACCGCGTCTTCGACTGCGACGTCGCCTCCGACCCACAGATCGCACAGGTGTTCGCCGACCTCGGCGAGCACTGGGATTCGCTCGACGGGCTGGTGCACGCCATCGCCTTTGCCCCGCGCGAGGCGCTGGCCGGCGACTACCTCGACAACGCCACGCGCGAGGCCTTCCACGTGGCGCACGACATCAGCGCCTACAGCCTCACCGCGCTGGCCAAGGCCGCGCTGCCGCTGATGCAGGGGCGCGCCGGGTCGATCCTCACTCTGTCCTACCTTGGCGCTGAACGTGCCATCCCCAACTACAACATCATGGGCGTGGCCAAGGCGGCGCTCGAGGCCAACGTGCGCTATCTGGCGGCGAGCCTTGGCCCACGGGGAATCCGCGTGAACGCCATCTCGGCGGGGCCGATCAAGACGCTGGCGGCAGCCGGCATCGGCGGCTTCGGCAAGATCCTGGCAGCGGTGGAACAGACCGCACCATTGCGCCGCAACGTCACCATCGAAGACGTCGGCAACGCCAGCGCGTTCTATCTCTCGGACCTTGCTGCCGGCATCACTGGCGAGGTGACTTACGTCGATGCCGGCTACAACATCGTCGGCATGCCTAGCGCCTGATCAGGGCGCCTTCTTTTCGACGACGGCGGAGCGGATATCCACCTTGGCCGACGCCCGCAGCGCCGCCAGATAGATCTTCTGTTCCTCCTCCGCCATCATCCGGTTGGCGTCGTCGGAATAACGCTTGCGCTCGGCCGGATCGGACACCGCCGGCGGCGCGACGCGGTTGATACGGAACATGGCATAGCCCTGCCCCGGAATCTCCACCGCGGCATAGGACGGCAGCGGGGCCGTCTTGGCGCGGAATACCAGTTGCATGGCCGGCAGCGGCAATCCGGTGGGCTTCTTGCGGCTGACGGTGAGGTTGGCGCCCCACTTGACCGGCACATCCTTGCCTGCGGAGAGGTCGGCCATAATGCGCTTGCCCTCGGTGATGGCAAGGTCGGCCGCCTTGCGCCGCTTGAGGCGCTCCTCGATATCCGACCTGACTGTCTCGAATGGGAGGACGTTGGCAGGCGTGCTGGTGACCACACGACCGGCCACCAGTTGTTTGCCAGATGCCAACTCGACCACCTCGGTATTGCGCTTGTTCGGCAGGGCATCATCAAACAAGGCCGCCAGGAACTTGGCGTTGCCGAGCACCGGGTCGCGCGGATTGCCTTGGCGCGTCACACCGTCAGCCGTCTGCACAGCCGCGCCCAGCTTCTCGGCCGCGCCCTGGAGGCTGTCGCTCTGCTCGTAAACGGCATCGGCAAAGGTCTCGGCGAGTTCGGCGAACAGCTTGCCGGAGCGCTGCTTGCGCAACTCCGCTTCGATCCGAGGACGTGCCTCGGCGAGGCTGCCGCTGCTGCCGCCCTCGATGCCTGTGAGCTTGATGATGTGGTAACCGAACTCGGTCTCGACGATGCCTGACACCTCGCCCACCTTGAGCGCGAAGGCGGCGTCCTCGAACGGCTTGACCATGGTGCCGCGGCCGAACAGGCCGAGGTCGCCATTCTGCTGAGCTGAGCCCGGGTCGCTGGAGTTGGCTTTGGCCAGCGCACCAAAGTCCTTGCCAGCCTTGACCTCAGCCAGGAGCTTCTCAGCCTTGGCGCGAACTGCCGCCTTGGTAGGCGCGTCGGCGCTCTTGTCTACGCCGATCAGAATGTGGGAGGCGCGGCGTTGCTCGGCGGTGCCGAACTTGCCGGCGTTGGCCTTGTAGTAGGCCTCGATGTCAGCATCGGCGATGGCGATCTTCTCGCCAGCCTTCTCGGCGTCGAGCAGCACGTACTCGATCTTCAGGCGCGCCGGCACCTCGAAGTCCTTGGTGTTCTTGTCGAAATAAGCCTTGACCTCGTCAGCAGAGACCTCCACCTGCTTGAGGTACTGATCGGGGCTGATCAGGGCCTGCTGGACATCGCGCTCCTGCTCGCCGAGGTCAGCGGCGCGGTCTACCACCACCTGCGGCATCCACTGCACGCGGGGGAAGAGCCCGTTGTTCTGCTCACCGACGATCTGCGACCGGATCTGCTCCTGAAAGGTCGCCGGCGTAAAACCCTGTTGGCGTAACAGCGTCTCGTAGGCCTTGACGTCGAATGCGCCGTCTTTCTGAAACGCCGGGATCTTGCGGATGATCTCGGCGAGGCGATCGTCGGGAACCGTCATGCCGGTGCCGACCGCCGTGCCGATGAGCAGCTGGCGATTGATCATGTCCTCGAGCACAGCGAGGCGGAACTTGCTTGATTCGGCGACTGCCGGGTCGAAGCGCTCGCCCATCTGTTCGCGTAGGGCCTCGCGCTGGTCGGCGAGCTGCTGCTGGAAATCGCGCTCGGCGATGCGCACGCCGGCCACGGTGGCCACGGAGTCGCCGGCGCCGCCGGAGAAGTAGGACTCAAGGCCCCAAACGGCGAACGGCAGAATCAGGAGCGCCAGAATGACCTGGGCGACGCGACGGTTGTTGCGAAAGAAGTCGAACATGGCAAGAGGCGTGAAATGACGGCGGATGAGACCCAAGACGCCGGTCGAAGTTGCTTGGCGCGAAGAACAGCGGGTGGGGGCGCAGCGGACAAGAAAAAGGGGGCGAACCGGATTCGCCCCCGTCTTCAGTGTTGGCGGAGTGGACGGGACTCGAACCCGCGACCCCCGGCGTGACAGGCCGGTATTCTAACCAACTGAACTACCACTCCCTAAAGCCAGTGACCGAGCCCCAAGGAGTCTTGAAGCTGGTGGGTGCTAACGGGATCGAACCGCTGACATTCGCCTTGTAAGGGCGACGCTCTACCAGCTGAGCTAAGCACCCGCGAAGCCCATTAGTTTACACCATCCTTAAGGGCCTTGCCAGGACGGAACTTCGGCACTTTCGAGGCCTTGATCTTGATTTCGGCGCCGGTGCGCGGGTTACGGCCGGTGCGCGCGGCACGGGTCGAGGCGTAGAAGGTACCGAAGCCGACCAAGCTGACGGTGTCGTCGCCCTTGAGCGCTTTGGCGATCGACGAGACGACGGCGTCAAGAGCACGCCCGGCGGCAGCCTTGGAGATGTCGGCCTCAGAAGCGATGGCATCGATCAGATCGGATTTGTTCACAGGTTCCCCTTTGTATCTCTTGGTAGTTGATGACTGGGTGCGCACCCCGGCTCGCGGCCGTGACCGGATTTACGACGCACCGTTACCTGTATAGCAAGCCGCAAAAACCCGTGTCAACCGCGCCATCGCTTGTTGCATCGCACCAGTGAACGTGGCCTCAGTGCTTGACCACCGGCGCCGGCGCGCCTTCGATGATCGGGGCGGCCAGCGGCGGCACCGGATCGACCTCGGCAGGCGGCTCGGGCATGCGCTCAAGGGCCGTCGCCAAAACCTCGTCGATCCACTTTACCGCCTTGATTTCAAGACGATTCTTGACGTTGTCTGGAATCTCCTGAAGGTCCTTGACGTTCTCCTGCGGGATCAGCACGGTCTTGATACCGGCGCGATGGGCCGCGAGCAACTTCTCCTTGAGCCCACCGATGGCGAGAACCTCGCCGCGCAGCGTGATCTCACCCGTCATGGCGACGTCGGCGCGCACCGGGATGCCAGTGAGCATCGAGGTCAGCGCCGTGACGATGGCGATGCCCGCGCTCGGGCCATCCTTGGGAGTAGCACCCTCCGGCACGTGGATGTGCACGTCGCTGTTCTGGTAGAAGTCGGCCTTGATGCCAAGCTTGTCGGAACGCGCACGGACCACCGTCATCGCCGCCTTCATCGACTCCTGCATCACCTCGCCGAGCTTGCCGGTGGTCACCACATTGCCCTTGCCAGGCATGGTCACCGCCTCGATGGTCAGTAGCTCGCCGCCGACCTCCGTCCAGGCGAGGCCGGTGACTTGGCCGATCTGGTTGGTCTTTTCGGCCAAGCCGATCTGGTAACGACGCACGCCCAGGTATTTTTGGATCGAGCGCGGAGTGACCGAGACACGGCCCTTGGACTTGCCGAGCAGCAGGTCCTTGACCACTTTGCGGCAGATCTTGGCGATTTCGCGCTCGAGCGAGCGCACGCCGGCCTCACGCGTGTAGTACTGGATGATCTCGCGGATGGCGGCCTCACCGATGCTGCACTCGGCCTCCTTAAGGCCGTGGTTCTTCATCTGCTTGGGCACCAGGTAACGCACCGCGATACCGACCTTCTCGTCCTCGGTGTAGCCGGACAGGCGGATTACCTCCATACGGTCGAGCAGCGGCGCCGGGATATCCAGCGTATTGGCGGTGGCGACGAACATCACATCGGAGAGGTCATATTCGACCTCGATGTAGTGGTCGGCAAAGCTCGAGTTCTGCTCCGGGTCGAGCACCTCGAGCAGGGCCGAGGACGGATCGCCACGGAAGTCCTGGCCCATCTTGTCCACCTCGTCGAGCAGGAACAGCGGGTTCTTGACCCCGACCTTGCTCATGTTCTGCAGGATCTTGCCCGGCATGGAGCCGATGTAGGTGCGCCGGTGACCGCGGATCTCGGCCTCGTCACGCACACCGCCCAGCGCCATGCGCACGAATTTCCGATTGGTCGCACGGGCGATCGACTGGCCCAGCGAGGTCTTGCCGACGCCCGGGGGGCCGACCAGACAAAGGATCGGCGCCTTGACCTTGTCGACGCGCTGTTGCACCGCGAGGTACTCGAGGATGCGCTCCTTGACCTTATCGAGGCCGTGGTGGTCCGCCTCCAGCACCTTGCCGGCGGCGGCCAGGTCCTTGCTGATCTTCGACTTCTTCTTCCACGGCAGGCCGACCAGCGTGTCGATGTAGTTGCGCACCACCGTAGCCTCAGCCGACATCGGCGACATCATCTTGAGCTTCTTGAGCTCGGCCTCGGCCTTGGCCAGCGCCTCCTTGGGCATACCGGCGGCGCGCATCTTGCGCTCCACCTCGTCAAGGTCGTTGCCTTCCTCGAGTTCGCCGAGCTCCTTTTGGATCGCCTTGACCTGCTCGTTGAGGTAGTACTCGCGCTGCGACTTCTCCATCTGCCGCTTGACGCGACCGCGGATGCGCTTCTCCACCTGCAGGATGTCGATCTCGGCCTCAAGCAGGCCCAAAAGATGCTCCAGCCGCTGGCGCACGTCGAAGATGTCGAGCACGTCCTGCTTCTGTTCGAGCTTGAGCGGCAGGTGCGCGGCGATCATGTCAGCCAGACGGCCAGCCTCATCGATGCCGGCGACCGAGGTGAGCACCTCCGGCGGGATCTTCTTGTTGAGCTTCACGTACTGGTCGAACTGCGCCAGCATGGCGCGGCGCATCGCCTCGACCTCATGCGTCTCGGCATTGAGATCGCCGACCAGCACGGCACGCCCGCTGAAATGCGTCTTTTCGTCAGCGACTTCGAACACTTGCGCGCGCTGTCCGCCCTCGACCAGCACCTTGACCGTGCCATCAGGCAGCTTGAGCATCTGCAGGATGCTGGCGATGGTGCCGACGGCGTAGAGGTCCTCGGTGGAGGGTTCGTCCTTGGCGGCCGACTTTTGCGCGACCAGGAGGATGTTCTTACCGCCGTCCATGGCGAGTTCGAGGGCCTTGATCGACTTCGGGCGGCCGACGAACAGCGGTATGACCATGTGCGGAAAAACCACCACGTCGCGCAGCGGCAGCAGCGCCAACTCGACGGTGTCGCCGGTGGTCGGGTTATGGTCGGTCATGAGTGGGTCCTCGGTGTAGGGGCGTGCGGCCTCATAGCGCAGCGTACTGCGTCAGATGGGGGCACTCAAGCGGAAACTCAAGCGCTGCCGGCAGCAGCGTGCTCGGCGTAGACCAGCAGCGGCTTGCTGCTGCCCTCGATGACACCGGCATCGACCACCACCTTGTCGAGATTCTCAAGCGAAGGCAGATCGAACATGGTTTCGAGCAGGGCCTGCTCGAGGATCGAGCGCAGGCCGCGGGCACCGGTCTTGCGCGCCAAAGCTTTGGCAGCAATCGCGCCAAGCGCATCGTCACGCACCTCGAGCCCCACGTTCTCCATGTCGAACAGGGTCTGGAACTGCTTGACCAGCGCATTACGCGGCTCGGTGAGGATGCGCACCAGCGCGGCCTCGTCGAGCTCCTCGAGCGTGGCAGTCACCGGCAGACGACCGATGAACTCGGGGATCAGGCCGAACTTGATGAGGTCTTCCGGCTCGACATCACGCAGCGTGGCACCCACCTCGCGGCTCGAATCCTTGCTGCGCACCTCGGCGCCAAAGCCGATACCACCACGCTCCGAGCGATCGCGGATGATCTTGGCGAGACCATCGAAAGCACCGCCGCAGATGAACAGGATGTTGGTGGTATCAACCTGCACAAACTCCTGATTGGGGTGCTTGCGGCCACCCTGTGGCGGAACGCTGGCAATAGTCCCTTCGATGAGTTTGAGCAGCGCCTGCTGCACACCCTCGCCGGAAACGTCGCGGGTGATCGATGGGTTGTCGCTCTTGCGCGAGATCTTGTCGATCTCGTCGATGTAGACGATGCCGTGCTGCGCCCGCTCGACGTCGTAGTCGCACTTCTGCAGCAGCTTCTGGATGATGTTCTCGACGTCCTCGCCGACGTAACCTGCCTCGGTGAGCGTGGTGGCATCGGCCATCACAAAGGGCACGTTGAGCAGGCGGGCGAGCGTCTGCGCGAACAGGGTCTTGCCCGACCCGGTCGGCCCGATGAGCAGGATGTTGCTCTTGGACAGCTCGATGTCGTTGCGCTTGCCGCCGCTGCGCACGCGCTTGTAGTGGTTGTAGACAGCGACCGAGAGGATCTTCTTGGCGGTGGCCTGACCAATCACGTACTGGTCGAGGATGTCGCGGATCTGGTGCGGGGTCGGCAAGTCGCTGCGCGAAGGGCGTACGTCATCGTCGCCGCCACCCACCTCCTCGCGGATGATGTCGTTGCAGAGCTCGATGCACTCGTCGCAAATGAACACCGAGGGCCCCGCGATGAGCTTGCGCACTTCGCTCTGGCCCTTGCCGCAGAACGAGCAGTAGAGCGGCTTGTCACTGACCTTCTTGTCACTCATAACGATAACGTACCACCAGACCGCCAAGCATGGGCGGAAGAATGCCGCAGGCGTGCCCGACCGGCCAGCACTCAGGCGGCGTTGTCGGCGCGGCGGGTCAGGACCTGATCGATCAGGCCGTAGTCTTTGGCGGCCTCGGCGCTGAGGAAGTTGTCACGGTCGGTGTCGCGCTCGATCGCCTCGACGCTCTGCCCCGTGTGCTCGGCAAGCATCTGGTTGAGGCGCGCCTTGAGGTAGAGGATCTCCTTGGCATGGATCTCGATATCCGAGGCCTGACCCTGGAAGCCCCCAAGCGGCTGATGGATCATCACGCGCGAATTCGGCAGGGCAAAGCGCTTGCCCTTGGCGCCGGCGCTGAGCAGGAAGGCGCCCATGCTGGCAGCCTGGCCGATGCAGAGCGTGCTGACGTCGCACTTGATGAAGTTCATCGTGTCGTAGATCGCCATACCGGCGGTGACCATGCCGCCCGGCGAGTTGATGTAGAAGCTGATGTCCTTGTCCGGGTTCTCCGACTCGAGGAACAGCAGCTGCGCCACGACCAGGTTGGCGGTGACCTCATTGACCGGACCGACCAGGAACACCACGCGCTCCTTGAGCAGGCGCGAATAGATGTCATAGGCGCGCTCGCCGCGGCCGCTCTGCTCGACCACCATCGGCACCAGGCCGAGGTTCTGCGGCGCGTCCATGTGGGCGCCGCCGGCTTGCTGGCCAAAAGTGGCGTACGGCTGTCCGGTGCGGTCGATCATCATTTGGCGATGTCCATGAGTTCTTCGAAGCTGATCTTGGCGGTCTTGGTCTTGGCCCGTGCCAACACCCATTCCACCACCTCGTCTTCCAGCACCACCGCCTGCACCTCCTGCAGACGACGCGGGTCGGCGTAGTACCACTGCACCATCTCGCCGGGATTCTCGTAATTCATCGCCTGCGTCATCACCAGGTCGCGCACCTTGTCGGATGACGGCTGCAACTGGTTGATGCGTGCGATCTCGCCGACCAGAAGACCGAGCTTGACGCGTGCCTCGGCCTCCTCGACGAACAACTCGGGCGCCAGCGGTACGTCCTTGGCGTTGGGGATGCCCCTGGATTCGAGGTCGGCACGGGTGATTTGGATAAGGCGGCGGATCTCGGTGTCAACCAGCGACTTCGGCAGGTCGATCTCAGGCATCTCGCGCAGCTGCGTCATCACCGCGTTCTTGGCCATCGACTGCAGGCGACGGGCCACCTCACGCTCGACGTTGGCGCGCAGTTCCTTGCGCAGTTCGTCGAGATCACCGCTGTCGACGCCGAGCGCCTTGGCAAAGTCGGCGTCGACCTTGGGCAGCACCGGGCTCTCAACCAGCTTGATCGTGACTTTGAACTGCGCGGTCTTGCCGGCGATGTCGGTGGCGCGATAGTCAGCCGGGAAGGTCAGGTCGAACTCGACCGACTCCTTGGCGGCCTTGCCGCTGACAGCGGTCTCGAAATCGGGAAGCATCTGGCCGGTGCCGAGCACGAACGGGAAGTCGCTGCCCTGCCCGCCCGGCATCGGCGCGCCATCGAGCGTCGACTCGAAGTCGACGGTGACGCGGTCGTCGGCCTTGGCAGCGCGCTTGGCGGCCTTGTAAGTGACGCGCTGCTTGCGCAGGATCTCGAGGGTGGCGTCGACGTGCTTCTCGGTGACCTCAAGCGTGCGGCGCTCGAGCGACCATTGCGCGACGTCGCCAAGATCGATCTCCGGATAGACCTCGAAGTGGGCGTCGAACAGCAGGTCGGTCTGACCGTCTCCGGACCGCGGCTCGAACTGCGGCATGCCGGCGATACGCAACTGGTGCACGGTGGCGGTCTGGGTGAAGGCATCACGCAGCTGGTCGCCGACCACTTCTTGGCGGACCTGTTGGCCGTATTGCTGGTCGACCAGCTTGACCGGCGCCTTGCCTTTGCGGAAGCCCTTGATATTGACGGTACGCGCCATCTGGCTGAGGCGACGCTGTGCTTCAGCCTCGATGCTGGCGAGGGGGATGGCGAGGCTTGCCTTGCGCTTGAGGCCGGCGATGGTTTCGATGGTGGTGGATGCCATGTCTGTGTGAGGTAGCGGCCGCGGGGCCCTGATCGGAAAGAACCGCGCAGTATAGCCGCAGCCTCCGATGACGATAAGGGGCTGTGTGCTGGTGCGACCGAGAGGACTCGAACCTCCACAGGGTTGCCCCCGACAGGACCTAAACCTGTTGCGTCTACCAATTTCGCCACGGTCGCGGCGGTGTGCAGAGTGTACCGGCTGCTGCAGCTATGATTGCGGCCGGACGCGCGTGCGGGGCCGCAAACATGGGGCCGCGAAGAACAGGCCCGGGCCGAACAGGGCCGGAAAGAAAGAAGCCGGAAAGAAAACAGTGCAGGTCGACCATTACGAGAACTTCCCGGTGGCATCCCTGGCCCTGCCGCGGCGCTACCGCGAGCCCGTGCGCTGGGTCTACCACTTCGCGCGCAGCGCCGACGACTTCGCCGACGAAGGCGAACGGCCCGACGCCGAACGGCTGCGCCTGCTCGGCGGATACCGCTCGCTGCTGGACGCCATCGGCCGTGGCGAGACGCCGGCCCACCCCATCCTCGGGCCGCTGGCCGGTGTGATCCGGCAGCACGACCTCCCGCTGACGCTGTTCACCGACCTGCTGAGCGCCTTTGAGCAGGACATAACGGTAAAGCGCTACGCGAGCTACGCCGACCTCGCCGACTACTGCCGGCGCTCGGCCAACCCGGTCGGGCGCATCCTGCTGCATCTCTTCGGGCAGGCCACGCCGCGCAATCTGGCGTGCTCGGATGGCATCTGCACCGCGCTGCAGCTAATCAACTTCTGGCAGGACGTGACGGTGGACTGGCAAAAGGGCCGCGTCTACCTGCCGCAGGAGGACCTCGCGCGGTTCAACGTCAGCGAGGCGCAGATCGAGGCCAAGCGCGTCGACCCCCGCTGGCAGGCGCTGATGGCTTTTGAGGTGGACCGCGCCCTGCGCATGCTGCAGGGTGGCGCAGGGCTGGGCCTGAACCTGCCCGGGCGCCTCGGGCTGGAGATCCGGCTGGTTGTGCTTGGCGGCGAGACGGTGCTGCGCAAGATCCACGCCGCGCGCGGCGATGTGCTGACGCAGCGGCCGGTGGTGGCCTGGCATGACATGCTGCGGGTGCTGCCGCGCGCCCTGCTACCGCGCCTCGCCGGGCGCGTGTTGCGCGGCCTCGAGGCGCAGGGGTGAACCGACCGTGTTGAGGCCCGCGTGAGCCCGGAACAGTATTGCGAGGACGTCTGCCGCAAGGCCGGCTCC
>RFSW01000050.1 GCA_009923755.1 Betaproteobacteria bacterium
CGGCCGGCAACGGCTGCCGCTGGCTGGCACTGACCGATCACGACGATCTTGATGGTCTGGAGACAGCGTCGCGCACAGCCGCAGAGCACGGCATCGGATTCGTGCCCGGGGTCGAGGTCTCGGTCAGCTGGAACGACGTCACGCTGCACATCGTCGGGCTGGGCATCGACCCCGCTTGCGGCACCCTGCAAGCGGGCTTGGCGCGGGTCCGCAGCGGCCGCGCCGAGCGCGCCGAACAAATGGCCGCGGGCCTCGCGCGCGCAGGCATCGGCGGTGCGCTGCAAGGTGCCTACCGCCACGCAAGCAACCCAGCTCTCATCAGCCGCGCACACTTTGCCCGCTTCATCGTTGAGCAAGGCCACGCCCGCGACACCGGTGCGGTGTTCAAGCGCTACCTCGTCAAGGGCAAACCAGGCTACGTCCGCCACCAGTGGGCCACGCTCGGCGAAGCCATCAGCTGGATCCATACCGCGGGCGGTCTGGCGGTGATCGCTCATCCGGGCCGCTACCGTGTGAGTGCGGCCGGCATGCAAGATCTGCTGCGCGAGTTCCGCGAACAGGGCGGCGATGGCATCGAAGTCATCACCAGCAGCCACAGCACCGAGGACTACCAGCGCTTCAATGTGCTGGCGCGCGACGCCGGACTTCTGGCGTCGGTCGGTTCGGACTTTCACGCGCCCGAAGAGTCCTGGATGGATGTCGGTGGCGTGCCTGACCTGCCTTTGCTTGCAACACCCGTGTGGGAGGCGCTCGGCCTGCCTCTGGCCGCGAGCCCGCACGCTGCGGTGGCCGACCTGGAGGCGACCGCCGGGTCTGCCTGAGCGTCTGGCGCGGCCGTTGGCAGCCGGGTCAGCCGATACGAGGCCACACGGGCGCTCCAAGCACCCGCACATGCTCCCGCTACCACCATGTCGCAACATTTCCACGTCCACCCCGACAACCCCCAGCCACGCCTGTTGCGCCAAGCGGCGGAGATCCTTCGCGCCGGGGGCGTCGCCGCCTACCCGACCGACAGTTGTTACGCGCTCGGCTGCCACCTCGGCGACAAGACTGCGACCGATCGCATCCGCGCCATCCGCAAGCTGCCTGAGGACCACTGGCTCACCCTGGTCTGCCGCGACCTCTCCGAGATCGCCCGCTACGCCCGCGTCGACAACATCCAGTACCGGCTGCTCAAGTCCTGTCTGCCCGGTCCATACACCTTTGTTTTGCCCGCCAGTCGGGAGGTGCCGCGCCGGCTGGTGCATCCCAAGCGGCTCCACATCGGCCTGCGTATCCCCGACCACCCGGTGGTGCTCAGCCTGCTGCAGGAACTCGGCGAACCGATCGTCTCGACCTCGCTGATCCTGCCTGGCGAAACAGAGCCGATGACCGCCGGCTGGGCGATCCGCGACGCGCTGGAGCACAGCATCGACGTGGTGATCGACGATGGCAGCGAGACCGCGCACCTGTCCACGGTGGTCGACCTCACCACCGATATACCGCTGATCATGCGTCAGGGCCTCGGTTGCGCGAGCCGCCTGGGCCTGGAGGCTTGAGGCACAATCCACCGATGGACTCCGCCAGCGAGCTGATACGCGCCGTCAGCATCTTTGCCATTCCGGTGCTGTTCGCCATCACGCTGCACGAAGCGGCACATGGCTACGTGGCGCGTCATTTCGGCGACACCACGGCGGCCGCCCTGGGCCGCATCAGCCTCAATCCGGCACGCCACATCGACCCCGTGGGGACGCTGCTGATCCCGATCTTGCTGCTTGCCCTGAGCGGCGGCAGCCTGCTGTTCGGCTGGGCCAAACCGGTGCCGGTGAATTTCAGCGCGCTGCGCCATCCGAAGCAGGACATGCTCTGGGTGGCCGCGGCCGGCCCTGCTGCCAACCTCCTCCAAGCGCTGCTCTGGGGGCTGGTGCTACGCGGCGGCCTGTGGGCCGGCAGTGACGCCAATCCGCTCGGCCTCGCCGACAGCCTGCATGCCCTGACCCTGCCCTTGGTGCTGATGGGCGCAGCCGGGATCTTCGTCAACGTCGCCCTGATGGTGCTCAACCTGCTGCCGCTGCCGCCACTCGACGGCGGACGCATCGTCGTCAGCCTGCTACCCGACCGTCAGGCCTGGCAGTTCGCCCGGCTCGAGCGCTGGGGCTTTCTGATCCTCATCACCATGCTCGCCACCGGGCTGCTCAGTCTGCTCATGTGGCCGCTGGTGGCCGGCTCGGCAGCCCTGATCGGCAAGCTGTTCGGCGTGTCGCTGCAGCAACTGGTCAGCCTTATCAACGCCATTTGAGCAGAGGACGACCGCGGCTGTGGCAGCTCCCGCGCAACCTGTTTTGACTCCCTGCTAACCTCCGAACACCTCACCTAAGCGGAATCACCCATGTTCGTCGACCGCGTCCTCTCCGGCATGCGCCCCACCGGCATGCTGCACCTGGGTCACTATCAAGGCGTACTCAAGAACTGGGTGCGGCTGCAGCACGAACACGAATGCCTGTTCTTCGTCGCCGATTGGCACGCGTTGACCACGCACTACGATGATGTCGCAGTGATCGAGCAGAACGTCTGGGACATGGTGATCGACTGGATCGCCGCCGGCGTCGATCCGTCGCGCGCGGTGATGTTCATCCAGAGCCAGGTGCCGGAACACGCCGAGCTGCACCTGCTGCTGTCGATGATGACGCCCTTGGGCTGGCTCGAGCGCGTACCGACCTACAAGGACCAGCAGGAAAAGCTCAGCGAAAAGGACCTCTCGA
Source organism: Betaproteobacteria bacterium (assembly GCA_009923755.1). Taxonomy (GTDB): domain Bacteria; phylum Pseudomonadota; class Gammaproteobacteria; order Burkholderiales; family UBA3065; genus UBA3065. The sequence continues at coordinate 2,742 of RFSW01000050.1, forward strand.
CCTACGGCTTCCTCGGCTACCCGCTGCTGCAGAGCGCCGACATTCTCATCTACCGCGCCAACCACGTGCCGGTGGGCGAGGACCAGGTACCGCACATCGAATTCACGCGCGAGATCGCGCGGCGCTTCAACCACCTCTACGGCAAAGAACCGGGCTTCGAGCAGAAGGCCGAAGCGGCGATCAAGAAGCTCGGCAGCAAGAAGGCCAAGCTCTACGAGGACCTGCGCGACAAGTATCAGGAACAGGGCGACGACGAGGCGCTCGAGGCCGCGCGTGCGCTGATCATGGAGAGCCAGAACATCGCGCTGGGCGACCGCGAGCGACTGTTCGGCTACCTCGAGGGCGGCGGCAAGGTGATCCTGCCCGAGCCGCAGGCGCTGCTGACCGAAGCCTCGAAGATGCCGGGCCTCGACGGCAACAAGATGAGCAAGAGCTACAACAACACCATCGCCATGCGCGACGACGCCGACACGGTGTCGAAGAAGATTCGCACCATGCCCACCGACCCGGCGCGGGTGCGCCGCACCGACCCGGGCGACCCGGGCAATTGTCCGGTGTGGCAGTTCCACCTGGTGTATTCGGACGATGGCCGGCGCAAGTGGGTGACCGAGGGCTGCAAAAGCGCGGGCATCGGCTGCTTGGAGTGCAAGCAGCCGATCATTGATGCAGTGCTGGCCGAGCAGGGTCCGATGCGCGAGCGCGCCGAGCCCTACCTCGAGGACCCGACACTGGTGCGCAACATCGTTGCCGACGGTTGCGAGAAGGCCCGCGACCTTGCGCGAGACACGATGCGGGATGTGCGGGAATCGATGGGACTCGGCTACACCTGAGCAACCTGGTGGCGCCATAGCCACCAGGCGACTGGCAGGTTGCCGACCGCGAACACGGCGAGGAGTCCGTCCACACCGACGCCGCTGAGCCCGGCACCGACACCCGCCGCCGCAACCATCGCCCCTGAATTCACGACGTTATTGGCCGCCACGGCACGGCCACGACGCTCAGGCGCTGCGAGCCGCTGCAGGGCAGCGTAAAGCGGCACGCAGTAGGCACCGCCGGCCGCCGCCAGCGCGAATAGCGTCAAGGTGATGCCCGGACTGCCTGACGCGGACCACCAGCCGACGATGTCTTGCAGCGGCTCGCCGCTCGATGCCCCCGGAAGCAGCCACACCAGCAGCGCGCCGAACACCCCCATATCGAGGGCGGCCGCCGGCACCAGCGGCAGGTCAGGTGCGCGCCGCAAGGCCGCAGCAGCCGCCGCCGAACCCGCCCCCACGCCGACCGAGAACACCGCCAGCAGCGCACTCACCACGGTGGCATCGCCGTGCAGGTGGTCGCGGACCAGCACCGGCAGTTGGGTGAGCACGGTCGCACCGAAGGCCCAGAACCAGGAGATGGCCAGCAGCACCGGCCACACCCGCTCGCCGCGGACCTCGGACAACAGGCGGCGAGTGGCTTGCAAGGGGCGCCACCTGGACTGAGGCGCGACCCCGTTGACGCTCGCCTCGCTCCGCTCATCCGCGGACTCGCTGCCAGCGCCGGACCACACCGGCGGCGCGGCGGGCATGCTCGAACTCCGGACCGCGGGCTGGCGCACCCTCGCGCAGGACGAGGCATCGAGCGTGGTCTGGGGCATGCCGGGGGCCGCGGTCGCGCTGGGGGCCACCAGCCAGCCCGCCACCAATGTGCCGAGCAGGATGGCCAGAAAGGTTGCCGCCTCGATCCAGGCGTTGCCCGCCAGCAACTCGTCGGCATGCAGGTGCTGCGGCAGCACACCGTACTTCACCGGCCCGAACAGCGCCGACTGCGCCCCGAGCAGCATCAGTGCCGTCAGCGACAGCCACAGGCTGCCGACCAACAGACCGGCAGCACCGAGTCCGGCGATGATCACCTCGAGCCACTTGGTGATCCGTGCGATGTGCGACTTGTCGGCGCTGTCGGCCCACTCGCCGGCGCCCGCCGAGAGCAGCAGGAAGGGCAGGATAAAGAGTCCGGCGGCAAGGTTGACCAGCAGCCCGGGCGACTCGACCGCGCCGAAGCCCTGGTACAGCACCAGCAGCACCAGTGCGTTCTTGTAGAGATTGTCGTTGAAGGCGCCGAGGAACTGGGTCGCGAACAAGGGCCCGAAGCGGCGCGAAGTGAGCAGTGACATGGCCCGACTATATCGCCGCCTGCAATCCTGGTCTGTCCGTGCGGGGTGTTGCAGGGGCCGTCACGCTGGCCACACCCGCGCGGTCCGCTTGCGCCGCTGGGTTAGACTCTTCGACCATGAATGCCGAGGTCACCGAAGCCGGGGTCGCCGACCCCCAGCCGCTCGCCCGCCTCTACGGCGAGCCGGTGACCCGCCTGCCGCGCGACCTGTTCATCCCGCCGGAGGCGCTCGAAGTGGTTCTGCAGGCCTTCGAGGGGCCCCTCGACCTGCTGCTCTACCTGATTCGCAAGCAGAATCTGGATGTTCTGGATATCCCGATGGCGGAGCTGACGCGCCAATACATCGCTTATATCGATGCGTTGCAGGCCGGCCGCCTGGAACTGGCCGCCGACTACCTGCTGATGGCGGCCATGCTGATCGACATCAAGTCCCGCATGCTGCTGCCGCGACCGCCCTCGGCCAGCGATGATGAGAGCGCCGAGGACCCACGCGCCGAACTGGTACGCCGGCTGCTCGAATACGAACAGATACGCGCCGCCGCTGCCGACATCGACGCCCTACCGCAGGCCGGCCGCGACTTCGAATGGGTGCAGGCCACCTTCGAGACGAGTGCGCCGCCACCGCCTGGCGTCTCCGCAGCAGAGCTGATGGACGCCTGGCGCAGCATCCTCGCCCGTGCCCGCGCCAACACCCACCACCGCATCAGCCGCGAGAGCCTCTCGGTGCGCGAACACATGAGCCGCATCTTGCGCACCCTGCAGGAAGGCGGCCTGCGACGCTTCACCGAGCTTTTCGATACACACGGCGGCGTACCGCACCTGGTCGTCACCTTCCTTGCCATCCTCGAACTGGTGCGCGAGGGGCTAGCCCGCCTGACGCAGACCGAGCCGCTGGCGCCGATCTACCTGACCCTGCCGGAAGCCGCCTAGGCCATGACCGACGCCGAGCGACTCAGCCCCGGGGAGGCCCTGCGCATCCTCGAGGCGGCCCTGCTGACTGCCGCCGAGCCGTTGCCGATGGCGGCACTGCGACAGCTCTTTGACGACACGCTCTCCGCCGAGACACTACGCCGGCTCCTCGATGAACTGCGCGATGCCTGGGGCGAGCGCCCGGTCGAACTGGTGCAACTGGCCGGCGGTTGGCGCTTTCGCGCGCGGCCCGAGATGCAGCCGTGGCTCGATCGGCTCAAGGCCGAGAAACCGGCGCGGTATTCGCGTGCCGTGCTGGAGACGCTGGCGATCATCGCTTACCGGCAGCCGGTGACCCGCGGCGAGATCGAAGAGATCCGCGGTGTGGCGGTGGCAACCCCGGTGATCCGCACACTCGAGGCGCGTGGCTGGATCGAGTCGGTCGGCCACCGCGATGCACCGGGCAAGCCGGCGCTGCTCGCCACCACTCGCCATTTCCTCGACGACCTGGGCCTGCGCAGCCTCGCCGAGCTGCCGCCCCTCGCCGGACTCGAACAGACACTCCTTATGGATCACGATGGCTCGCAAGAACACGCCCTTCCGTCGGCCGACCGATAAGCCGACGGCGCGCTCGACCCGCCGCGGTCCGCGACCGGGTGCTGACACGGCCGAACCGGAAAAGGCGCCCGCGCAAAGCACGTTGGCGGCCACATCCCCACCCGACGACGCCGCGCCCACGCCCGCCGCAGCGCCACCCAGCGGCGACCGCCTGCAGAAGTTCCTGGCCGACCAGGGTGTCGGCTCGCGCCGCGACATCGAGACCCGCATCGCCGCCGGACAGGTCTCGGTGAATGGCCAGACAGCCGCCCTCGGCCAGCGCGTGCAACCCGGCGATGTGGTGCGCATCGGCGGCCGCGGCTACAAGGTGCAGGCGACCACACGTCTGCCCCGCGTGCTGCTCTACCACAAGCCAGAGGGCGAGATCTCCAGCCGCGAAGACGCCAAGGGCCGACCGACCGTATTCGAGCGCCTGCCGCGCATCCGCGGCGGTAAGTGGGTGGCGGTCGGCCGTCTCGACATCAACAGTTGCGGGCTGATGCTGCTCACCAGCTCGGGCGACCTGGCCAACCGGCTGATGCACCCGCGCTTCGAAGTCGAGCGTGAATACGCCGTGCGCACGCTCGGCCAGCTCGACAGCCTGCAGGCCGGGCGCCTGCTCAAAGGCGTCGAGCTCGACGACGGCCCGGCCAGCTTCGCCAGCCTGCTCGATGCCGGTGGCGAGGGCAGCAACCACTGGTACCGGGTGATCATCCGCGAGGGTCGCAAGCGCGAGGTGCGGCGCCTGTTCGAAGCGGTCGGACTGATGGTCAGCCGCCTCATGCGCGTGCGTTTCGGGCCGGTCGAACTGCCCTCGCACCTCAAGCGCGGCGCCCTGCACGAACTCACTGGCGAAGACGTAGCCCGGCTGATGCACTGGGCCGGCTTGCCAGCGGAGATGCCGACGCCGACGGCAACACGCTCCGGAGCCGGGCGCAAACCGCGTGCAGTGCTACAGGCCTTGCAAGCGGCTCCGCCCAAGGCGGCCGCCAGAACCGCCACACCACGGGGTCGCGGGCAGACCGCGCCGACCGGCGATCGTCCGGGGGACTCGGGTCCGGTTAAAGCGCCGCGGTCGCGCGCGCCGCGGCGAGGGTCTTCGCGCTGACTGCAAACACCACGCCGTCGCCGGCCGAGGTCAACGGCCAGGTGAGTTCGAGGTCCGGCCACAGCGCCTCGACCGTCTCGCGGCGCTCGCCGACCTCGACCAGTAACCAGCCATCCGGCTCCAGATAGTCGGGTGCCTCGCGCAGGATGCGCCGCACAACGTCCATGCCGTCGTCGCCCGCCGCCAGCGCCAGTTCGGGCTCGTGGCGAAACTCGTCGGGAAGCTCGCTCATCGCCAGCGCATCGACGTAGGGCGGATTGCACAGGATGCGATCGTAGCGGCGACCGGCCAGCGGGCCGAACAGGTCGCCTTGCAGCAACTCGATGCGCGCTTCGAGGCCATAGTCGGCGATGTTCAACGCCGCCACCTCGAGCGCATCGGCGCTGATATCGGCAGCATCGACGGTGGCGTTGAGATAGACGTGCGCCGCCACCACCGCCAGACACCCGGAGCCGGTGCAGAGGTCGAGCACGCTGTCGACCGCGTCGGGCTCAGCAAGCCAAGGCGCGGGCTGAACCTCGTCGTCGCGTAGCAGCTCGGCGATGAACGAGCGCGGGATCAGCACCCGGCGGTCGACGCGGAAGGCAAAGTCACCCAGCCAGGCTTCACCCGTGATGTAAGCCGAAGGCATGCGCTGCTCGGTGCGCTGCTCGATCACCCAAGCCAGGCTGCGACACTCGTCGGCGGTGAGTGCCGCCCCAAGAAACGCCTCGAGACGCTCGCTCGGCAGAGCGAGGGTGTGACAGATGAGGTAGACCGCCTCGTCGAACGGGTCGATGAAGCCCTGCCCCTGCGCCACGTCGCCGTGGCCAAAGCGGCTCATCGCGTAACGCAGCCAGTCGCGTACGGAAAGCAGCTCGGGCGGCGCGATCTGTGTGTTGTGCAAAGGATGGATCATGGTGATTGAGCAGTTGCGATGATGCGGACCTGGTGATGCTGACACGCTAAGATGCCCGCCCGCAATCGCCCGAGCCACCATGCCCGTCCTCCAGGTCGCCAATGCCTGCCTTGCCTACGGTGACGTCGCTCTGCTCGAGCGCGCCGAGCTGGTACTCGAAGCCGGCGAGAAGGTCGCACTGATCGGCCGCAACGGCGAGGGCAAATCGAGCCTGATGCGCGCTCTGGCCGGGCAGCAGGCGCTCGACGACGGCGAGGTCTGGCGCCAGCCGGGTGCGCAGTTCGCCTACGTCGCGCAGGAGCCGGACTTCGCGCGCTCTGGCAGTGTGTTCGATACGGTAGCTGCCGGGCTCGGCACGCAGGCAGCCACGCTGCAGGACTACCACAGTTGCGTGCAGGCCATTGCGGCCGGCGACGACGCGCGCCTCGACGAGCTCGCCCGGCTGCAACAGACGCTCGAGGACTCCGGCGGCTGGACCGTGCACCATCGCGTCGAGGCAGTGCTCGAGCGCCTGCATCTGGACGGCGAGGCAGACGTGGGTGCGCTCTCCGGCGGCGGCATCAAGCGCGTGGCGCTGGCCCGCGCCCTGGTCGGCCAGCCCGAGGTGCTGCTGCTGGACGAGCCGACCAACCACCTCGATATCGACGGCATCCTCTGGCTCGAAGGTCTGATCCGCGAGTTCCCCGGCAGCGTGGTGGTGATCACCCACGACCGCGCCTTCCTCGACGCGGTCGCGACTCGGGTGCTCGAACTCGACCGCGGTCGGTTGATGAGCTTCCCCGGCAATTTCGCCACCTATCTGGAGCGCAAGGCCGGCTGGCTGGAGAACGAGGCCAAGCAGGCGGCCGAGTTCGACAAATTCCTCGCGCAGGAGGAGGCGTGGATCCGCAAGGGTGTGGAGGCACGCCGCACCCGCTCGGCCGGTCGCGTCAAACGCCTGGAACTACTCCGGGTGATGCGCTCGCAGCGGCGCGAGCGCATGGGTCAGGTGCGCATGGGCGTGGACGAGGGCGAGCAGAGTGGTCGCCTGATCGCCGAACTGGAAAAAGTCACACTGACCTACCGCAGCGATAACGGCCAGGACCGCACGGTGATCCGCGACTTCTCCTGCCGGCTGATGCGCGGCGACCGCGTCGGCATCATCGGCGCCAATGGCGCCGGCAAGACCAGCCTGCTGCGGCTGATCCTCGGCCTCGCCGAGCCGACCAGCGGCCGCCTGCGCCGTGGTACCAAGCAGGACGTGGCCTACTTCGACCAATTCCGCGCCGCACTCGACCCGGAGGCGCAACTCACCGATGTGATCAGCCCCGGCTCCGAGTTCGTCGACATCGGCGGCACGCGGATCAGCCCCGGCTCCGAGTTCGTCGACATCGGCGGCACGCGGAAGCATGTCATCGGCTACCTCGGCGACTTCCTGTTCAGTCCGCAACGCGCGCGGTCTCCGGTCAAGAGCCTGTCCGGCGGCGAACGCAACCGCCTGCTGCTGGCGCGTCTATTTGCCCGGCCGGCCAACATCCTGATGCTCGACGAGCCGACCAACGACCTCGACATCGAGACGCTGGAGCTGCTCGAAGCACTGCTGGCCGACTACGCCGGGACCTTGTTTTTGGTCAGCCACGACCGCGCCTTTCTCGACAACGTGGTGACCCAGGTGATCGCCGCGGATGGCGACGGCGTCTGGAAGGAATACGTCGGCGGCTATGCCGAGTGGGTGAAGCAGCGACCGGCGCGGGTGAGCCGCGACGCGACTGCGACCGGAGCCACGGATGGCTCCGGCTTGGTGGCAACGCGATCGAGGAGCGGCGCTGCGCGGAGCGCCAACCCGGCACCACCGGCCCTCACATCGGTCGCCGCCGAATCCCTGACACGCAAGACCAAGCTCAGTTACAACGAGAAGCGTGAACTTGAGCAGCTGCCGAGGCGCATCGAGGCGCTTGAGACCGAGCAAGCAGAGCTGGAGCAAAGGCTCGCCGACCCGGCGACCTACCAGCCCGGCAATGCCGACGTCACAGCCTTGGCATCCCGCCGCGAGGCCATCGAGAACGAGCTACTCAGCCTTCTGGAACGCTGGGAGTCGCTGGAGCAGGCATCGCGCTCATAAACAAGAATGATTCGCGTTTGTGTTGACGCGGCCCCAGCAGAGAAGTGATAATGGTTCTCACTTAAAACGAACCAGGACTCACCCACGCATGAACCCGCAACAACGCCCCTCCGCCGCCAGGCTCTGCCTCGCAATCGTGGCTGCGCTGTGCCACCCGCAAGCCTACGCGGCAGATCCGCTCGTGACCGCCTTCTCGGCGCCGCGGGTCGATGTCATCGGCGCGGAGGACAACCTGCCGCTGCTCGGCAGCACTGCCAGCACCATCAGCAGCGACGACTTGCGCAACTCACAGGTGTTCACCACCAGTGAGGCCCTGCGCAAGGTGGCCGGGGTCAATGTGCGTGACGAGGAGGGCTTTGGCCTGCGGCCCAACATCGGCATCCGCGGACTCAACCCGACGCGCTCGACCAAGGTCCTGCTGCTCGAGGACGGCATCCCGGTTTCGTACGCGCCCTACGGCGACAACGCCAGCTACTACCACCCGGCGATCGACCGCTTTGAGCGCATCGAGGTGCTCAAGGGTGCAGAGACCATGCGCTTCGGCCCGCAGACTATCGCCGGTGTCGTCAACTACATCACGCCCAACCCGTCGCAGGCCTTCGGGGGCTACGTGCAGGGCACGGGCGGCAATCGCGACTATCTCAACGGCAAAGTCCGTTTGAGCGGACGCGGCTTTCTGCTCGACTTCACCCACAAGGAAGGCGAGGGCGCGCGCCAGAACAACCAGCACTCGGTGGACGACCTCAACCTGAAGTGGGTCGGCCAGATCAGCGACCGTCAGGCCATCACGCTGCGGGCCAACTATTACAAGGAAAACTCGCAGGTCACCTATTCGGGCCTTACCGAGAACGAGTTCCGCAACTTCGGCGGCCGTTACAACCCGTTCAAGAACGACAACTTCGATGCCGAGCGCTTTGGGCTTTCGGCAACCCACGACATCGAGTTGGGCAGCGGCGCGGTGCTGACCACCAACCTCTACGGCTCGTACTTCACGCGGGACTGGTACCGGCAGGCCAGCAACAGCGTCGACAGCCTCAGCGTTGGTGGTGTCGCCCCGGCAGGATGCGCCAGCGTGGTGACAGACCGCCGCGCGGGGGTGCGGATCGACCCGAACGACTGCCAAGGCAGCCAGGGCCGACTGCGCGACTACACCACTTGGGGCATCGAACCGCGTCTGGTCGCACCCAACCGCCTGGGCGAGTTCCAGCTGGGCCTCAAGGCACATTACGAAGAGCAGAAACGCACCCAGCGCAATTTCGCCTCACCCACGGCGCAAGGCGCCTCGTCCGACAGCGAACGCAACATCCGCGAGACCGATGCCTACGCCGGCTACATCGCTCAACGGTTCGACCTCGGCACGCTCTCGATCACGCCGATCGCGCGCTACGAAAGTATCGCGTTCGACCGATTCAATCGCCTCAACGGCGACCGCGGCAGCGACCGGGTCAACGCCTTTACCCCTGGCATCGCCGCAGCCTGGAACGGCATCAAGGACTGGACCGTGTTCAGCGGGGTCCACGAAGGCTTTGCGCCGCCGCGTGTGGAAGACCTGATCCAGGGCACCGGCTCAACCAACGCCGACGCCGAGCGCTCGACCAACTTCGAGTTCGGCGTGCGCGGCAAACCGGGCGAAGGCGCCTCGCTGCAAGCGGCTTACTTTCGCAACGACTTCCGCAACCTTGTGGCGCTGGGTAACTCGGGTGGTGCAACCGCCACCGCCCAGGGCGAGGCGCTGTTCCAGGGCCTGGAGATGTCCGGCGTGGCGCAGATCGGCGGCGGTTATTTCGGGCGTCTGGCCTACACCTGGCTGCCCACCGCGCAGCAGGCGTCGGTGTTCCGCGCCACCAGCCTGACCGGGCCCGGTGCGCAGGTGAATGGCAGCAGCGCGGGCAACCGTCTGCCCTACGCCCCGCGCCACACTGCCACCGCCGCGCTTGGTTATGCAGCCGGGGCGTTCCGCGCCGAGGTCGAGGCGCAGTTCGTCGGCGCGCAGTACACCGACTTTGCCGAAACCCGCGCTCCGGGCGGAGCAGACACCAACGCAGCCGGCAGCGACGGCCGCAGCGGCCTGATCGACAGCTATACCGTGATCAACCTTGCCGCCAGCTACACGCTGGACGCCAAGACCACGCTGCTGCTCACCGCCAAGAACCTGTTCGACCGCGAGTACATCGTCGACCGCACGCGCGGCATCCTCGTCGGCATGCCGCTGCTGGTCCACGCCGGCGTCCGATACGACTTCTAGTTCGCCCGGCACGGCACTCAGGTGCGCTAGCATCAGCGCATGCGCTACCGCCTGCTTGGCCGCACCGGCCTTTACGTCTCCGAGATCTGCCTCGGCACCATGACCTTTGGCAGCCAAGGCTTCTGGAAGGTGATGGGCAGTCTCGGCCAGAAGGCCGTGACCGACCAGATCGCGCAGGCATACGAGGCCGGCGTCAACTTCATCGACACCGCCAACGTCTACTCGCTGGGCGAGTCCGAGACCCTCGTCGGCAAGGCGCTCAAGGCGCTCAAGCTGCCGCGTGACCAGGTCATCGTCGCCACCAAGTCGACCGGCATGATGGGCGAGGAGCCCAATCGCCGCGGCCAGAGCCGGCACCACATCGTCAACGAGGTCGAGGCCAGCTTGCGCCGCCTGCAGCTCGACCACATCGACCTCTACCAGCTGCA
>RFSW01000006.1 GCA_009923755.1 Betaproteobacteria bacterium
GAGAACATCCGTGTGCGTTCGGTGATCGGGCGCTTTCTCGAGCACAGCCGCATCTTCTACTTCCGCAATGATCGGGACTCCGACCTCTATCTCTCGTCGGCCGATTGGATGGACCGAAACTTTTTCCGCCGCGTTGAGGCCTGCTTTCCGGTACGCGATCGCCGTCTCAAACAACGTGTGCTGCGCGAAGGCATCCGGCCCTACCTCAACGACAACGCCCAAGCATGGCTGATGGACGGCGAGGGTCATTACCGTTTGCGCACGCCGCGTCGTGGCGGCAGACGGGTCGCCGCGCAGGCGGATCTGCTACGGCTGCTGAGTGACGGCGCGGCCGAAGGAAAATGAACAAACACACAAAACCGTCATCACGGCTTAACAATAGTATGCTTGCGATGACGTAGTGTTGCGCCTCGTTGCACCCATGTCGTGCAGAGGGTATGGAGATCGAACTCAAACTGGCGCTCGCGCCCACCGCGATGCGCCGTCTTATCGGCAGCCCCCTGTGGTCGATCTGGCGCACCTCCGATGCGCGTAGTCGGCTGAGCACGCTGTATTTCGACACGCCCGAAGGCCACCTGCTGCGCGAAGGCGTGGCGCTGCGCGTTCGACGCGCCGGGCGCCAATGGATCCAGACGGTAAAGGAGGGCGGCGGGGGTGCGCTCGGCGGGTTGCATCGCCGCACCGAGTCCGAGTGTCCGGTCGGCGGCCCGCGTCCCGAGATCGCCAAGGTGCCAGCCGCCTTGCTGGATGGCCCGCTGGGCGACAAAGCTGTGCAAGCGCAGCTGGTGAAGGTGTTCGAGACACGGTTCGAGCGCCTCGCTCGCACCGTGCACACCAGCAGCGGCGCCGTCATCGAAGTGGCTTTCGACCGTGGCAGCGTGATCGCTGGAGACCGCCAATCGCCGATCTGCGAAGTCGAGCTGGAACTCAAGTCGGGGCAGCCGACCGACCTGCTGGCGATGGCGCGCGCGGTGGTGCGCGAGGGCGGCTGGCTCGACGACGTCAGCAAAGCTGCGCGCGGCTATCGCCTGGCGTGGCCGGACCGGGTGCCGGCCAGCGTTCCGGTGACCGCCAAAGCCGATTCCGCCTCGAACCTGCGGTCCTGGCATGAGCTGGTGGTCAACGCGGTGTCCAGCGGCCTGGCGCACCTCCACGGCAACGCCGCCGGGGTTCGCGACGATGACCCCGATCCCGAATACATCCACCAGATGCGCGTCGCCACGCGCCGGCTGCGCACCGTACTGGCGATCGCCCGGCGTCATGAGCACCACCCGCTCACCACTCACCTGCTCGCCGAGACCGGTTGGCTCGGCCGCAGCCTCGGGCCCGCACGCGACTGGGATGTCATCCTCGGCGAGGTGCTGCCGGCGCACATTGCAGCCCACGGCACGCCCTCGGGTTACACGCGGCTCCTGAGCGACATCGACACGGCACGCCAGGCGGCCCACCGGGTGGCAGCCGCCGCCGTCGGTTCCGCCCGGTATGGTGAGCTGGTGCTGGATCTGCTGGCCTGGCTGGAACTGCCCCCGCCCGACGGGCGCCAACGCGCTGCCGCATCGGCACGCGAGCAGCTCGGCCGCCGCCATCGCAACGTGCTGCGACTCGGCCAACCCGAGTTGCTGGTCGACGATGAGGCTCGCCACCGGCTGCGGCTCGCCTGCAAAAAACTCCGCTACACCGCCGAATCGCTCGCGCCTGCTTTTGGCGCTCGCGCCAGCGACCGCTACGTGGCAGCCCTTGCGCATTTGCAAAAGTCGCTGGGCGGGCTCAACGATGCAGCGGTGGCGACAATGCGGCTCGACAGCCTGCCAGCGGGGCGCGCCGAGGCCGCACGCCGCGCCATCAAGCGCCATCTGCGCCAGCTCGCGCTGCAAAAGCTCGATTCGCTGTCGACTCAATGGCAGGCCTTCACAGCCACCAAGCTGTTCTGGAGTAAGTAGATGGATCTGATCTTGTGGCGTCACGCCGAAGCTGGCTACGGACCGCCAGACCTTGAGCGGACACTGACGTCGCACGGCGAGCAGCAGGCGCGCGCCATGGCGGCGTGGCTACGCCCCCGCCTGCCCGAGGGCACTCGCATCCTCGCGAGCCCGGCCCGACGCACGCAACAGACCGCCGCAGCCCTGTCGAAGCGCATCGAAACGCTGGAGGCGCTGGCACCCGGTGCCAGTGCGGAGGCACTGCTGGCGGCCTGCGGCTGGACCGCGACTGGAAGCGGCAGTGTGGTGGTGGTGGGTCACCAGCCCACCCTGGGCGAAGTCGCCAGGCGGCTGTTGGGCATCTGCGGCGCGGTCCCGGTGCGCAAGGGCGCGATCTGGTGGTTCACCGGGCGCGACCGCGAGGGCAGCCCGGTGGTGCTCACCGCCTGTCTGCCACCCGCGTTGCTCAACGACTGAGCGCTACGCCCGGCACTGCCGACTCAGGCGCCGGGATGCGCCGTATCGATCTCTTCAAGGCGCAACTCGCAGCCGACCAGCTGCCACTGTCGCACCTCTTCGGCAAGCGACGCCTGAGTAAGCGGGTGCGCCGACAACCATTCTGAATCCAGCGACACGCGCACCCGATTCTGATCGCAGGCCAGCAGCCGTAACGGCGCAACAACATCGAGCGCGTAACGCGACCGGTGCAACAAAGCGGCCAGACGCAACGCGACGATCTGTGCGCGCCGCAAATCGTGCCGGAGCGAAGTAGCCACCTTGCCGAGCTTGCCGCGATGGCCAAGCACGAGGTTGGCCAGCGCCTCCTGTTCGGCACGCGAAAACCCGGGCATGTCGGCGTTGCGCAGGATGTAGGCAGAGTGCTTGTGATAACCGGAATGCTCCACCGACAAGCCGAGTTCGTGGAGATCAGCGGCCCATTTGAGCTGCTGACGGATGGTCTCGTCACCCCCATCGATGTCCCCCAGCACGGCCAGCGCGCTCTGCGCAACCGCAGCCGCCTGGGCGGTATCGACCTGATAACGACGCTGGAACTGGCTCACCGTCACGCCACGCAGGTCCTTCTCGCCAAAACGGCCGAGCATGTCGTAGAGGATGCCTTGGCGCATCGCGCCCTCGGCTGGCACCATGCGCTCGATGCCGAAAGCCTCGAACACCGCGCACATGATGGCGAGGCCGGCGGCCAGCACCTGCATCCGGTCGGGGCGGACCTGCGGATAGTCGCGCGGCTCGAAACCGCCGGCGCGGATGCCTCGACGCACCAGACCCTCCAGACCTTCGGGCGTGATCACGCCGTCATCCAGCCCGCTCGACTCGCCGATGATCTGCGACAAGGCGCGCGCCGAGCCCGACGAACCTACCGCCTGTGTCCAGTCGGCGGGAGTGAATTCGTGCGCCACCACTTCCAACTCGGTGAGCGCGGCCAGCCGGGCGCGCTGCATGGCATCGGCGGTGACGACGCCGTCGGGGAAGTAGCGCAAGGTGTAGCTCACGCAGCCCATGTACAGGCTCTCGAGCCGGATCGGCCGGTAGGACTGGCCGATGATGCACTCGGTGGAGCCGCCGCCGATGTCCACCACCAGTCGCCGCGCACGCGAAGGCGGCAGGCTGTGTGCCACACCAAGGTAGATCAGCCGCGCCTCCTCGCGTCCGGCCACCACCTCAATGGGAAAACCCAGCGCCTCCTCAGCGGCGGGCAGGAACGCATCGATGTTCTTGGCGATACGGAAGGTGTTGGTGCCGACCGCGCGCACATCGTCGGGCACCAGCCCACGCAAACGCTGGCCGAAACGGGCCATGCAATCGAGGGCGCGCTGTTGCGATTCGACGCTGAGGATCTTGTCGGCACTCAGGCCAGCGCCAAGCCGCACCGGCTCTCGCAGCGCATCGAGCGGGAACACCTGCCCATCGACCACGCGGGCGATCTGCAGGTGGAAACTGTTGGACCCCAGGTCGACTGACGCAAGGGTCCTAGGCTGATTCAAGAACGCAAACCTCTGGCGGAAGTGTCCGGTGACGTCGGCAAAGCCCAGTGATCAGCCGCCACTGACCTCTTGCAACACTTCGGGCGTGACGTGACGCACATCGCGACCTTCGACCATGTAGACCACATACTCGGTGATGTTGGTGGCATGGTCGCCGATGCGTTCGATGGCCTTGGCGACAAACAGGATATCAAGGGCCGACGAGATGTTCCGCGGATTTTCCATCATGTGGGTGATGAGCCGACGGGTGACGCCGTCGAACTCGGCGTCCACCGCGAGGTCCTCGGCCGCAACCAAGGGCGCGACCTTGGGGTCGAGGCGGGCGAACGAGTCGAGCGCCTGGCGCACCATCAGGATGACCTTTGCCATCATCGATCCCAGTTCGCTGAAGCGGGTCACCTGCAAGCCGTCCTGCAACGCGATGGCGTGCGCCTTGCGAGCCACCTTCTCAGCCTTGTCGCCGATCCGTTCGAGGTCGGTGATCGACTTGACCGTCGCCATCACCAGGCGCAGGTCGTTGGCGACCGGCTGGCGGGTGGCGATGAGGTTGGTGCAAAGCTCGTCGATCTCCACTTCCATCGCGTTGATCTGGTAGTCGCTGCTCATGACCGTCTCGAACTCACCCAGATGGTTGGTTTCCAGCGCCTTGAGCAAGCGGTTGAGTTGGGCCTCGACCAGCCCCCCCATGTATGCCACGCGGCCTCTCAGGGCCTCGAGTTCGTCGTCAAACTTGCTGCTGGTGTGCTGGTCCATAACGGCTCCGAAAGTAGGGTGTACGACTGCGCGAGCGCGCGAGTCTATGAGCGGAATATGACAAAAAGACTCACGGCCTCGGCTCGACCCGACGCACGCCGCCCGGTCCGCCGATCAGCGCAATATCAGCCGAACGGCGTGCAAACAGACCCACCGCCACCACTCCGGCGATCTGGTTGATGTCGCTCTCCATGCCGATGGGGTTGAGGATCTCAAGACCATGGACATCGAGGATGCAGTTTCCATTGTCGGTGGTGAAGCCGATGCGCAAGTCAGGCGCACCGCCGAGCCGTACCAACTCCCGGGCCACATGCGCGCGTGCCATCGGTATGACCTCCACGGGCAGCGGGTAACGCCCGAGCAGATCCACGCACTTGCTCTCGTCAGCGATACAGACGAACTGACGCGCCACCGCGGCGACGATCTTCTCGCGCGTCAGCGCACCGCCGCCGCCCTTGATCAAGTGCAGGTCGGGGCTGATCTCGTCGGCGCCATCGATATACACCGGCAGCTCATTGACGCTGTTGAGGTCGAGCACCTCGATGCCGACCTTCCTGAGACGCTGCGCGGTGGCTTCGGAGCTGGCCACAGCGCCAACGACCTGATGACGCAGGTCGCCGAGCATATCGATGAAAAAGTTGGCAGTGGAGCCGGTGCCGACACCGATCACGCCGCCACGCGGCACATAGGCCAGCGCGGCTTCGGCGACAGCACGCTTGGCCGAGTCGGCGGAGGCGCTAAAAAGACCCACAGTGCGAACTCCATGCTGGCAGAAACAGCCTGAGGATAGCCGAAAGGGCCTCGCCTGGCGGTCCTGCGACTTGCCCTCTGTTAACCTTGCCGCCTCTAATTTGTCTTGTGCTCAAAAACCCTGCGCGATTGCCGCGCCGGCGACCCTGAACCTCGTGCCTGCCTCGCCCCTGACCACCCTGACCGCCGGGGATTACCTTGAGCGCATTCGCGCGGCGCGCGTCTACGATGTCGCGGTGCGCACCGACCTAGGCTTCGCCCTCGCTCTGTCAGAGCGAGTCGGCAGCACAGTCTTCTTCAAGCGCGAAGACCAGCAGCCGGTATTCAGTTTCAAATTGCGTGGGGCCTACAACCGCATCGCGCACCTCACGCCGGAGCAGCTGGCCAAGGGCGTCATCTGCGCCTCAGCGGGCAACCACGCGCAGGGTGTTGCGCTGTCGGCGGCCAAGATCGGCTGCCGCGCGGTCATCGTCATGCCCACCACCACGCCCGCGATCAAGGTGGATGCGGTGCGCCGGCGCGGCGGCGAGGTGGTGCTGCACGGCATGAGCTACGACGAGGCCTACGCCCACGCCCGCGAACTCGAGCAGAGCGAGGGCATGACGTTTGTGCACCCGTTCGACGATCCGGACGTGATCGCCGGCCAGGGCACCATCGGCCTGGAGATCCTCGAGCAGCACCCGGGACCGATCGACGCCGTGTTCTGTTGCGTCGGTGGCGGCGGTCTGCTGGCCGGCGTGGCAGCGGCGATCAAGGCGCTGCGCCCCGAGATCAAGGTGTTCGGCGTCGAGGCCGCTGATGCTGATGCGATGGCGCAATCGCTCGCCGCCGGACAGCGCATTGCACTGACGCAAGTGGGCCTGTTTGCCGATGGTGCGGCGGTCAAGCAGGTTGGCGAGGAGACCTTTCGCCTGTGCAAGGACCTCTGCGACGGCATCGTGCTGGTCGACAACGACGCCATCTGTGCTGCGATCAAGGATGTGTTCGAGGACACGCGCAGCATCCTCGAGCCCGCCGGTGCGCTCGGCGTGGCCGGCGCCAAGGCCTGGCTGGCCGAGAACGGCCTTAGTGACAAGACGGTGGTCGCCATCGCCTCAGGCGCCAACATGAACTTCGACCGGCTGCGCTTTGTAGCCGAACGCGCCGAAGTAGGCGAGCAGCGCGAGGCGGTACTGGCGGTGACCATCCCCGAGCAGCCTGGCGCGTTCAAGGCCTTCTGCGCGCAGATCGGCAACCGCAACATCACCGAGTTCAACTACCGCTACGCCGACCCGCAAGCGGCGCACATCTTTGTCGGCGTGAGCGTGGGCAGCCGCGACGAGGGCCGCAAGCTGGCGGCCAACCTCGTCGCACACAGCCTGCCGACGCTAGACCTCACCGATGATGAGATGGCCAAGAGCCACCTGCGCCACATGGTCGGCGGGCGGGCCGATGCCGCCGACGAACTGCTCTACCGCTTCACCTTCCCGGAGCGGCCGGGCGCACTGCTCAATTTCCTCACGCAGATGCCGCAAGGCTGGAACATCTCTCTATTCCACTACCGCAACCACGGCGCCGACTACGGCCGCGTGCTGGTCGGCATCCAGGTGCCGCCAGGCGACAAGCCGCGCTTCCAAGGTTTTCTGGATGCGCTGGGGTATCCGTACGTCGAGGAAACGGCGAACCCGGCGTATCGCTTGTTCCTTCGATAAGGGCTGCCTTGCCCGACAGCGTTCAGGGCAGGGCCAACTGCCCCTCGCCAAAGGCATCCGCTGCGGTCTGGTAGTAGGCGATCGCCTCGTCCCGCAGGCCCGGCACCACCGCGGTGGGCGTCACGCCAAAGGTCTCAGGGTCGATGCTGTAGGCCTCGACGATCCGCTTGGGCCGCAGGACAGTGAGCACTCCGTCCTTGAGATAACCCAATTCCTGATAGTTGGAGACGAAAGCGCGCTCGGCCGACCCCTCGGGCTCGTAGATCGAGCGCCCGAAGAAGTGCGCATCGCCGCGCAGGCCCATGACCTCGAGTAGCGTCGGCGGCAGATCGATCTGGCTCATCAACTGCTCGTGGCGCCCTGGCGACAGCAGATTGGGCGCATAAAAGATCATCGGGATGTGATAGCGATCCACCGGCAGGCGCGTCTTGCCCGCTGCCGAGGCGCAATGGTCGGCGAGGATGACGAACAGGGTGTCCTTGAACCACGGCTTGCTGCGCGCCTTGGCAATGAAGTCGCCGATCGCCCAGTCGCTGTATTTGACAGCGCCGCTCCGCCCGCCGGGGGAGGCGATGTCGATGCGGCCTTCCGGGTAGGTGTAGGGCCGGTGGTTGGAGGTGGTCATGATGTGCGCGAACACCCGCTTGCCCGATGCAGTTGCGCGGTCGAGCTCATCGAGCGACTGGCCGAAGAGCACTTCATCGGCCACACCCCATGCATTCTCAAAGGTGACGCGGCTGTCAGGGATGTCGCTGCGGTCGATCACCCGGTAATCGTTGCCGCCAAAGTAGGCGTTCATGTTGTCGAAGAACCCGTTGCCGCCGTAGAGGAACAGCGGTTGCACTCCTTGACGGGCCAGCACCTCGCCGAGGCTGGCCAAGTGGGCGTTGCCGGGCCGGCGCACGATCGCCTGCCCGGGCACCGGCGGTGTACCGAGCGACACCGCCTCAAGGCCTCGCACGGTGCGGGTCCCGGTGGCCAAAAGACGCGTGAAAAAAATGCCTTCTCCGGCCAGACGGTCGAGGTTGGGGGTCAGCGCATCGCGGTTGCCGAATGCCGCCATGTAATCCGCCGACAGGCTCTCGACCGTGATCATGACGACATGGCGGGGTTTGCGCCGGAACGGGGATGCATCTTCCGGCGCGTCCATCATGTCCTCAGGATTTATGGCCTCGCCCAGCGGTACACGGTCGACACCGAGACCGGCGAGCAGATGGTTGGCTTGGTCGCGCGGCAGCGTGGCATAAAAACGATGGTAATCAAGCTCGTTGCGCCACGCCGCGCGCACCAACGACGCCAAACCATTGCGTGACAGCTCCTCCACGCGCGGGTCGGTGCCTGAAGCTGTGGCTGAAGGCATAACGATTGCCGGTGGCAGCATCAGCAACATGAGGAGCGCGCGCCGCGGCAACGCCGGCGCCCCCTGGACCACCGCCCCCCGCAGCAGCAGCCACGTAAAAGCTGCGGCCAGCGCTGCAACGGCCATCAGCACCGGCACAACCGGATACGACTGGACGATGTTGGCAACGACCTCATGTGTGTAGAGCAGGTAATCGATGGCGATGAAATTGAATCGAGTGGAGAACTCGGTCCAGAAGACCCACTCCGACACAGCGGCAAACAGCAGGCCGAACACCAACAAGAACACCCCCGCGGCGCGCATGCCGCGCCACAGAGGCCGTTGCAGAAGGGGCGCCGGAAACAGCATGGCGCCGAGCAGAAATGGCAAGGACAGGAGCAGGGCCACGCGCAGGTCCTCGACCAGGCCGAAGCCGAGGATGGCCAAGAGGTCTTGGCCCAATTCGGCGCCACTGTATGCGGCGAGAACACTCAGGCCGATGCGCGTCAGCAACGCGATGGCCAATACCAGCAGGGCGACGCGCACCCAGAGCAAACGAGCAGACAGCATGCGGACTCCCTCGAAAACGCGAAGCGAGTCTGCATGCGCAGTCTTAATCGGGCCTTAAGGCGACCGGCGGCATGCGGCCCGGAAGCAGTCGGTCCAGCATTAGCGGAACTGCACAGGCGAGCCACAAGGTCCACAGTGTGTGCGACAGGAAATGCGCACCCTCGGCCATCCGGAAGAGGCCCATGGCGCCGCCCGCCAACAACCCCGCCGCCAGCAAGGGCTTGGCGATTCCCGGGCGGACCTGCCAGAGGGCGATCGCCACACCCACCCAGACAAAACCACCGGCCGCGTGCCCGGCCGGAAAACACTGGCCGCCCTGCCAGGCCGATGGCAGCGACTGCAGCAGGTGCACGTAGGGCACCTCACCGCCGAAGGGCTCCATCGACCACGGACAATGCCGGTTGGTGAGGTGCTTGATCAGCGTGACCATCACAGGCACCAGAACCAAAGTGCCGGCGGCAATCATGAATGCTCGGCGCACCGCGCCAACACCCGCCCCGAATGCTGCCCGGCAGAGCGCCAGAAAGGCGATCACCCCGAGCGCGTACATGGCCGACTTGGCCCCGCGGTAGAGCACCGCGCTGAGCAAGGGGTGGCCGCGCAGTGGAAAGGCGCCACGCTCAGCGTCCCAGAACAGATGGGCCACCACAAGGTCGAGCGAGGTCGACTGGAAAACCACGATCAAAAGCCCGGCCGCGAAGGCGAGCAAGAGGCTTTGGCGAGACCGGCTGTGCAGCGACATGGGGCTGGATGCTATCCGGAGACAGACCCCCTCGGGCGAAGCTGGGAGTAGCATGCGCGCCTGACATCCCCAGAAGAACCACCATGCGCCCGAAAAAAACCGGCATCCCACGCATCATCGACGCCGGCCGTCATTCGATCGAGGGCCTGCGAGCCAGCTGGCAGGAGGAGGCCGCCTTCCGACAGGAATGCGCACTCGGCCTGCTCTTCCTCGCCGCGCTCCCGTTCCTTGACCGCAGCGGGCTAGAGAACGCATTGATGGTCGGCAGCTTGGCGTTGGTCCTGATCGCGGAACTACTCAACACCGGCATCGAGAAAGCCATCGACCGCATCGACTATGAGGACCACCCGCTGAGCAAGTTCGCCAAGGATGCGGGCTCTGCCGGGGTGTTCGTGGCGCTGGTGAACGTCCCGGTGACGTGGGGACTGATCCTGTTGGGATAATCCCGATCATGTGCTGTGCCGCAGGAGTGCTGCGGTGCCCGCGGTTCCGGGAACATCCGGAAGCGGCCTGAAACGAAGGCTGAGAAGGTGAAAACGGGGTATCCGTGGGGGTACCATCCGCTTCAGTTCACTCCGATGCCCAGATCCCACGGGCGCGCAGGACCCCTATGCTGCTGATGATCGACAACTACGACTCGTTCACCTACAACCTTGTCCAATACTTTGGCGAGCTGGGGCAGGACGTGCGCGTGCACCGCAACGACGAGATCACGGTCGAGGACATTGCGCGCATGCGGCCCGACCACATCGTCGTCTCGCCTGGCCCCTGTACGCCGAATGAGGCCGGCATCTCGGTGGCGACCATCCGGCGCTTTGCCGGCGAGATTCCCATCCTCGGCGTGTGTCTAGGTCACCAGAGCATCGGCCAGGCCTTCGGCGGGCGCATCGTCCGCGCCAAGCAGCTGATGCACGGCAAGACCTCCTTGGTGCACCACAACGACACCAGTGTCTTCCGGGGCTTGCCCAATCCGTTCACCGCGACGCGCTACCACTCGCTGGTCATCGAGCGGGAGAGCATCCCCGACAGCCTCGAGATCACCGCCTGGGCCGACGACGGCGAGATCATGGGCGTGCGCCACAAGACCCTGGCCGTGGAGGGCGTGCAGTTCCACCCCGAGTCCATCCTCACCGAACATGGTCACGCCATGCTCGGCAACTTTGTCGGCGTGCGGTGGACCGGTAGCGCCCACGCGGCCTGACCAACCCGCCGCGGACGGCCCCCGCGCCCGGCACCCCCGTCATCCCCTGACCCGAAGCCCGCATGATCTACAAGGACACCCTCAATCGCCTGCTGGCACGGCAGGATCTGGCGCACGACGAGATGCTGGCGCTGATGCGTGCGCTGATGGGCGGCGAACTGGCCCCGGAGCAGATCGCCGCAGCAATCATCGCGCTGCGCTGCAAAGGCGAGACGGTGACCGAGATCGCTGCCGCCGCTGAGGTGATGCGCGAACTCTCCGCCAAAGTGATGGTGGCCGACCGCAGCCATCTGGTTGACACCTGCGGCACCGGCGGCGACTCGCTGCACACTTTCAACATCTCTACCACCGCGGCCTTCGTCGCCGCCGCCTGCGGGGCGCGGGTGGCCAAGCACGGGGGGCGGGCGGTGAGCTCGGGCAGCGGCAGCGCCGATGTGCTGGAGCACTTGGGCGTCAATCTGAACGTGAGCCCGGAGCGCGTCGGCCAGCTGATCGATTTGGTCGGGCTTGGCTTTCTGTTTGCGCCCAACCACCACAGCGCCATGAAGCACGCTGCACCCGTGCGCAAAGCCCTCGGTGTGCGGACTTTGTTCAACCTACTGGGCCCGCTCACCAACCCGGCCGGCGCACCCAACCAGTTGCTCGGCGTGTTCAACCGCGGCCTTACACGCACGCTGGCTGAAGTGCTGCAAATGCTGGGCAGCCGGCACGTGATGGTGGTGCATGGCAGCGACGGCCTCGATGAGATCACGCTGAGCGGTGAGACCTTTGTATGCGAGCTCAAAGGCGACGAGGTTAGCGAATACTTACTCACGCCTGAGCGATTCGGCATCAACCGCGCAGACATTTCCAGCATCCGCGTTGATGGCGTGGCGCAGTCGGCTGAAGTGCTGCGCGGCGTGCTCGAGGGCAAGCCCGGCCCGGCTGCTGACATCGTCGCGCTGAATGCCGGAGCAGCGGTGTACGTCGCCGGCGTCACCAGTTCCCTGGAAGACGGCGTGGCGCGAGCACGTCATGCCCTCGCAGATGGCACTGCGGCGGCGCGACTCGACGCGCTGACGCGCGCTTCGGCAACGCCCCAGGGCTGAGCAAGGCGCAGCAACACCCGCTGGATCGGCGGTGCACTCGTGCAGTCGGCGGACGCGGGCGGCTTGCGCCCGGTCAAAGCGCCAGCAGCCACCTGCCCTGACACTGGCCGCTCACACGGTAGGGGCGATCATCATGAGTGTCGGCGAGATTTGCAGTCGCGAAGTGGTGTGCGTGCATCGGCTTGAAAGCGTAGCCAAAACAGCCCAGTTGATGCGCAAGCACCATGTCGGCAGCGTTGTGGTCGTGGACGAGCAGGCCGGAGCGCGCACCCCGGTCGGTATGCTCACCGATCGCGACATCGTCGTCGCGGTGGTAGCCGTCGGGCTCAATGCGGACATCGTTACCGCTGGCGATGTGATGAGCGGGGAGCTGCTTTCAGTCAACGAGGATGCCGGCATCGCCGAGACCACCGAATTGATGCGGGTGCGGGGTGTGCGACGCATCCCGGTCACCTCTGCGCTCGGTAGCCTGGTCGGCATTGTCGCCGCAGACGATGTGCAATCGCTGTTGGCGGAGGAGATGTCGGCACTGGCATCGATCGGCGAACGGGCGCAACGACGTGAGTCCGGTTTCCGTAAATCAGCCCCCTGAGCCATCATGCGACCCGACGACGTGCGGGCTTGGCCCCGCTACCATCTGGATCGGCAGATCGACGAGGTACGCCACGACCCGTACCTGGCACACGGTAAACCCGCTGAGCCCGCGGCCTGCCCGGTCTGCGCGCTCGTGTTCCATGCCGGACGTTGGCAACGGCTTTCGCGCCCGGCTGGCGCGCACGCTCACACCTGCCCAGCCTGCCTGCGCACCCAGGAGGACTGCCCGGCAGGGTTGGTCACGCTGAGCGGAGGCTGCATTGCCAGCCAGCGCGAAACGCTACTGGGCTTGGCGCGCAAACAAGAGGCCCTGGCTGGCGCCGAACACCCCTTGCAGCGCATCATGGCGATCCGCTCGGAAGGTGGCGCCGTGGTCATCAGCACCACCGACCCGCATCTGGCGCAGCGCATCGGTAGCGCCATCGCCAACGCCCTCGGTGGCTGCTT
This sequence comes from Betaproteobacteria bacterium, assembly GCA_009923755.1. GTDB lineage: Bacteria > Pseudomonadota > Gammaproteobacteria > Burkholderiales > UBA3065 > UBA3065. The sequence goes on from RFSW01000006.1 coordinate 13,098, forward strand.
GGTGATCGACTACCCCACCGGCGAATACATGGTGCGTGTCACCTGGTCTTGTCCGGCATAGGCGAAATCTTGCCGGCTGCGCGTTGACCTCGGCATCCGCCCCGACTATTATCCGCGGTCCTGCGGGGTCGTTAGCTCAGTCGGTAGAGCAGCGGACTTTTAATCCGTTGGTCGTGCGTTCGAGTCGCACACGACCCACCAGCGGACCGCAGACCGGTTTCCGGGTTGTTAGCTCAGTTGGTAGAGCAGCGGACTCTTAATCCGTAGGTCGAAGGTTCGAATCCTTCACAACCCACCAGATACGACGGCCCGCTTGTGTGCGGGCCGTTTGCTTTTGCGTGTGGAGTGGACGCGCGGCAGCGTCCAAGAACACGACGATCTCGACCCAGCGGTTCGCTGCGCTCCCGGCAGCGCTCTTGTTGCGATCGACCGGCGCGATGGATACGGTGGACGTCAAGCACCTGCGGGCGCTTGAGCAAGAGAACACGCGGCCGCAGCACGTGCTTTAGCGGCCTGACATGCACAGATTCCGCTGGTCGCTATACCAACGCAGCCTGATTGGCCAACCCCGACAGCATTTGCTGCGCTTACCTCAGCGAATTTCAATCGTGCCTTTCATACTCGGCTCGGTTCGCCGCGACATCAGGTCTTCAAACACGCCTGTACGCACTGGCAACAGCCACCATTCGACGCTGCGACCGCCCTTGACCTCGATTCGTCGCACCGTGCCGTACGCATCACCAATGGGTTCGCCAGCAGCATCGAAGAAAGTGACCTTGCGGGTGTAGACGGAATCAGCCAGGCGAGGCGAGTTGAAGTAGTAGCTTTTTTTGGTCGGGTTAACCAGCCGCAGGACGTACATCTTGCCCGCCTCCAGCGTCAGGCTGCTAGGCTCGAAGCGCTCCTCGCCGCTAGCAGTCCCGAGCTTCACCTCGATCACCGTGGGCTCCTGTTCGGTGAGGTCTGCGGCATCAGCTGCAACCGCGACAAGCATAGTCAAGGCTGCCGCCAAGACGCGGCAGCCCAGAAGATGAGAGGTTTTGTAATCTGTTTGCATGGTTCGTACTCCATGGGGGGGATAGTTAGCAAATCAGCGCCAGCGGCACTCCTCACAACAGGCACTCAGCACAGCAATAATACGGATTGAAATCTCAGGAAGGACAGCGTAAGACATCCCCGAGGCAGGTCGGAGTCCTCGACAACCCACCAGATACGCCGGCCCGCCTGTGTGCGGGCCATTACTCTTTCTGAACTCCACCCGTCGACAGATGATCTCGTTCAACCTGCCCCCAGCCCCCATCACCAGCTTCTGTGCCGCCCTGGGCGCCTTTTACTTGCGCCTCGCCTTGGCGGTCATCGCCCTGCGCCGACAGCACAAGGTTCGACTGGGCACCGGCCAACACGCCGACCTCGAAGCCGCCATCCGCGCCCATGCCAACTTTGCCGAGTACGTGCCCTTCACGCTGGTTCTGCTGGTGCTCAGCGAACTCAATGCAGGCCCGTGGCCTCTGACCGCAGCCGCCGCCGCGCTGCTGCTCTACGGACGGTTCACCCACGCCGGCGCGCTGCGAAAAGACGACATCCCTCAACGCGTTCGCGGCATGAAGGCGACCTTCGCTGCGATCGCAGTCGGGATGTTGGCCAATCTGGCTGCGTTCGTCTCAGCGCCCGCTTTTGCCGCTGACCCCCTGAGCGTAGCCTCTGGCGCTGAGCTCCGGAAAAGCCTCAGCGGCAATACAGTTGAAGGCAGTATGGAGGCCACGGGGCGCTACTCGGAGTTCTACGCCCCGGATGGAACAGTGCGCAGCAAAGACTACCGGGCCCGCTGGAGTGTCGAGGGTGATGCCATGTGTTGGGTATACGACGGTGCGCCCAAAGATTGCTGGCAGGCAGCCATCAAAGGGTCGCAGCTGCACTGGATCAAGGGCGGCAAGCGGCTCGGCAATGGGACGCTGTTGCCTGGAAATCCAAATCGATACTGACCCGGCGAAACACCACCCCTTAAGAACTACGAAACCGCATCGCTCACCGCACGTCCAGTCAAGGCGCCAGGACCTTGACATCAAACGGCGTCTTGGGCGCCCCGTGCCAGTGGATGTGCAAAGCCCGCATGTCGTCGGCTCCGGGCACACCAAGTCGCCAAACGTTGGCCAGAGGTGCGCCGTCCAATCGAAAAGGCTGGTCGCTACGCAACCGATGCTCATCGCCGTGCACCAGCAGCACCGGACGCTTCCAATCACGCGCCAGGGGCAAAAGCGTCTCGGCAAATAGGCCCCGGAGCCCGGCACCCTCGGGTAGGCCCTCGGTTGCACCCCCTGCGCCGAAGGGATCGGCCTGCATGAACAAGACCACCGCCTCAGCACCCATTTCAGCCGCTCTCGCGAAAGCCGCCTGCAGCCACGCGCGGTCGGCAAGATCGCGGCGGCGGAATTCGGTGCCGGCCTCGGGCGCAGGCGACTGCAAACCATTGTCACTGCCGACCACGTGGAGGGTCACAAACAGCAGTTTGTCGAGCTCCCAGCGCCGGTTCTCGACAAACTCCCCAAACTCGGGCATCGACTCCGCTTGACTGACGCCGGGCGCCTCGGCCTGGCCAAGCGCCTGCCCAGGCCGAAAGAACAGTTGCCGGATGCGCTCTAGTCGCTCAATCGGCGAGAAAGCCCCATTGCTTGCACGATGGCAGTCGGTCCACTCGTTGTCGCCCGGCGTGTAGATGAGCGGGTGGGAAAAACGCCCGAAGTTGTCGCGCTGCCGAATCAAGGCAGGATCGGCGCAAGACGTCTTGCCTGACTTGATGTCGCCAACATGTACCGAAAACGCGGGACGAGTTGAATTGATGCTTGAGATCAACGCGTGGTATCGGGCTTCGACGTCCGCAGATTCGCCGTAAGGCAGGTCGCCAAGCGCCACGAAGTCGACTGCCGCCGAGGGCGCAGCCAGCGCCGAGAGAGACGCAAACAGCATCAGACCGAACTTCGGCGCGGCGCAGATCTTCATAAGTGTGAGTTGATCGCAAGGCTGTGACACCTGCAAGTCGGCTCGATGGCGCAAACCGGGAGCCGGAACTGCGCTTGCTCGCTGCTGCGACTCACTGCCACCTCAACGCACGCTTTCAGCGATTGGTCGATGGCATCCATCCAGTCGACAAACGCTGCGCTCTAAAGCTCGCCAACCATGTTTTTAGGGCCGGTGGGCCAGCGACAGGGATGCGTGGTGCCCTTGAATGCGGCCTCTGGAGAGCTGGGGAGGGTCAAGCGCTCAGCTGGTGTGGTGATGACCCCAGTCCTGCACACGCGAACCCGTTCCCGAAGACCATGCACGGTGGTGGCGGAGCGTCTCCAACTCCTCGATCGCGCGGCTCAACGAACGCTCCCAAAGCGGTTGGCTTGAACCCACCTCAAGAATCGACTCGAGCCAACCGAAGACCATCTGGGCTTTTGCCGAGACCGCGGGCTCGCTTAGGAGCGCCCGATACTCTTGCTCGAGACGATCGATCTGCGCTCTTCCAATCGCTTGGCGAGCGGGCAGGGGGTTTTTCACTGTTATTCACCGCATGAATCCGGAGATATGGAAATGTTGTCCAAGACAAAGTCCACTTTTTTCGCGGGATCAGCGAATCAACTGCGGCAAGAGGACTCGACGCGCCCGTCGGCCTCATTCATCGCCAGAACCAATAGCCGCATAGACAAAAACCATGCTTCGCCGTGCGCTCAAACATTGCTGCAGTCGCACAAACCCACTACTTTAGGAACGTTGTTGATTCCTCCTCCTTCAGCAACTTCGGGCCCCTTCGCGGGGCCCTTTTTTTGCATGAAAGCGTTCAGTACGCCCTGCTGCGCCTCACATCAGCAACACCGAACACAGGCGCCCGACGTAGGCATCGTGGATGCGTCCCTCCCACAGCGGGGTGGCAGATTCAGCGTCGCCCCCGGCCTCGACCCGCAACAAACCGATCCCGACGTCGTTGAAATACCACCACGAGAGGCGATTGCGCCAAGGCGTTGAGCGGGGGCCACCCTCGACGACCCGGCGCTCCCCGCTGGACACAGCGTCCATCTGCTCGTCCTGCAGCACGATCCAGCACGCACCCTCGCAGGTGTCGACGACGAAGCGATGAAGGACGTGCTCGGACATGTCAGCCGCGCTCCTGGATCAAGCTCCTCCCGATGCCGACATGGCCCGCGTCTCGATGCGCCGGGTCCGATGCTGCACAGCAACATTGTGCTGTGTGCCGGCCCCTGCGGCGTCATTTGTTAGGTAAATGAGCCCATCATTTCTATGAATGATCAGCCGATGGTCGGATGATGTGGGGCCGCGCTTATCAGGCTAGGCGAACGCCTTGCGCACCTCACGCTCGACCACGGCGCGGGCCGACGGTATACCTGCCACGGCAAAGCGTTCCCCGACGTAACCCGCCAGCTTGCGCAACGTTCTCAAGTGCGGAACCGGTGAGGCGTAGTGACGCAGGCGCGTATGCCGGCGCAATGTGGCCTCGACATGCAAGGCATTGGCTGGCAACCGCCGGTCGATTCCCGGTTGCTCGGGCGCAACCCGCTTGAACACCACATTGATGTGTCGTGTGTCCGGCTGAATGAGGATATCTTGCGCCGCCAATCCAACCGTTAACGCCATCCGGACCAGGTTCTCGCGGTTGAAGTTATAGAGGTGCCCGATGTGAAAACGCTTGTCCGGCGCGTGCCAGTCGGACTCGACGTCTGGTACTTCCACCACCAGCAGACCCTCCGGCTTGAGCCAGCCGCGCAAGATGCCAAGAGCTGCGCCCGGATCGGGGAGGTGCTCGAGCACATGGTTGAGCGTGATCAGGTCAAACGGTTCGTCGACGAAGTCGAAATCCTGCAGGAAGCCGCTGGCCACCTGCACACCGAGCACTTCGCAGCCCCACGCACAAAAGCCCTGATTAGGTTCGATACCGCGTGCGTCAAAGCCGCGCGACTGCAAGACGAAGGGAAAGAAACCTGCGCCCGCGCCCACATCGAGAACCCGGGCACCCGCCCGCAGAAATGGCTCAACACGGCGAAAACGCGCGATGGCGCGACGCGTTTCGCGCAGCGCATGTTTGAGTTTAGGGCTGGCGGCGGCCTTGTAGCGAACGCGATAGTCATGCGCGTAGAACTTTCGATTGGCGGCCTCATCCGGCCGCGGGTCGGTCCACACAAGCCCGCATTCGACGCACATCACGGTGCGTAAGGGGTCGCCATGGCGATCACGGTCGGCCACTTGCCGCACGTGGGTCGAGCCGCACAGATTGCACGGCACCGAGCAGGCGGCTGCGGCGCCCGCTGTCAGAAGATCGCTGTTACGGTCCATCAGTCATCGCTCCCACCGTATGTTACCGCGGCTGTCGAGCGATGGCGTCAGCGACGCTGCCGACTCGATGACACCGATGGAGAGAGGGTCGGCGCGAGAAGCCGGCCCTAACGCTCGGCCGCCAGTCGCGCCAGCGATGCGGCAAGGTCGTCGATACGCGACTTGGTGGTCTCGATCAGGCCACCGATCTCTTGAGCGGCGTCGGCCGAGCGGCTCGACAAGGTGCGCACCTCCTCGGCGACAACTGCGAACCCACGCCCGGCACGGCCCGCATGGGCAGCCTCGATGGCCGCGTTGAGCGACAACAGTTGCGTCTGGATGGCGATGCCGTTGATGGTGCTAACGATGTTGCCGATCTGTTCACTCACCTGCAAAACCTGACGCATCAGGTCGTTGGTCTCGGTGAAGGTCCGCTTGCGCATCGTCACATCAGTCCCGAGCATCAAGATCTTGACAACCTTGCCAGACGAATCCCGAACCGGGCTCAGCTGCGCCAACAGCCAATGTTCATGACCGGCGCCATCGACGATCTTCGACTCGGTGACCAGGTGATCGCCGCGCTTGAGGAGCGCGATCTCCTCGGGTTTTACGATCCAGCCGAGCAAGCCGGGGGGCGCAGCGCTGGCAGAGGCGACCTCGCTGCGGCCGAGCATGCGCCAGACCTGAAGATTGGCATCAAGGAGATCACCTTCCGGTGAGAACTCGGCCATCGCACTGCTGGCACGCATAGCGGCGATCCGGACGTCGTTCTCCATCGCTTGCTCACGCGACTCGGTGACGTCTGCGGCGACCTTGACGATGCGACTGACCTTGCCGGCATCGTCGAAGACCGGCATGTAGCTGGCTTCGATCCACAGCGCCGAACCGTTCTTTCGCTGACGCCGATGGACCCCACCGATGTTCTTGCCGCGGCGAAGCGCGTCCCACATCTCCTCGTATTCGCGCGACTCGGCAAAGGCACGGTCGCACAACATACGGTGGTGGCGACCCACGAGCTCGTGCTCGTGGTAGCCGACCGCGCTGCAGAAATTGGCGTTGGCGCGCACGATGGTGCCGTCGGGCTGAAACTCGATTACGGCCCAGGCTCGCGAGATCGCCTCCAGCAGATGGATGTCGGTCGACGCAGGCTGCGCAACCGCCTCCGCCTGACCCTCCAACACAAGTTTGCTCTTGATGCCGGCTCGGGCCATATCGGGTCCCCACACTGTGACAGGAGGGGACACTACAACAAGGAGAAAGACTTTTGGTGTGGTTTTTTAATTCATTGGACTAATAAACCACTGCAACGCGCGGCGGCCAACAGTGTCACGCCCGGTTGGACGTCACCGCTTCACGCCTCGCCGCGCGCGTGCTTCCGTTGGTACTCGTCGAGTCCGATGACGCCCTCCGCCTGCGCAGCGCTGCGGTCTTCGTCGGCGATCACGTCCTGCACGAAATCGAGGCGCTTCCAGGTTGCCAAAGGCGTTTTACGGCACGCGACCGGCACGAAGCGGTTCTGCTCGAGGCGCTGATAACGGTGGATGTAACGCGGGCAGTTGACCCAAACCTTGTCGACCGAGACGCGCACCACATACTTTGCCTCGACCCAGTCGCCAAGCAGGATGTCTTCGCGATGAAAAGTCGCGCGACCCTGCACACGCACGCGATGCGGGTTCTCAAAGTCGATAAAGAGAAGCCCGACGCGCCCCTGCCCGACGATATTGCCCATCGAGAGGAACATGCCATTGCCATCGAAACCAGGGAACGCCAGAGTCCGCTCGTTCACCACCTTGACCAAGCCCACCGGCCCGCCCTTATAGGAGACGGTCGGGTTGCCGTCCGGATCGACAGTCGACAGGAAGAACATATCCCGCGACTCAATGAACACGGCCTCATCGGGCTGGATGGCTTCGTGCACCCAGTTCTCATCCAGCATGGTGGCCAAGCGGGTGGTCCCGAAGGCCTCCTGCAGTCGTCGATGCTCCTCGTGATACACGCTCGCCATACTGCCCCGATGCCTCGCAAAAACGTCTATCGGACTCGCCAGGCGCTCAGTGCCCGGCGTTCAAACCAAAGACAAAAAAACACCAGATCACCACCAGGACCAGCAAGAGGACCGCAAACAGCAGCCCGCCCTTCCAGTCAGACCAGAATTCAGACATGACTTCACCTCCAGCGCGTGACCGGGCAAGCTCCCGGCTCTATGACTCTACGCCCTGGAACGAGTCCAAATCAAGTGGCGACGGGGGTCGGCGCAGGCGCGGGGGCCGATGCAGAGGCGCCCCCGGTGCCCACGCCCGGCGCCACCCCGGTCTGTTGCATCTTGAGCCACACCGCCTTGAGCTTATCTTCCAGCACCGCAGGACTGATCGGCTTCATCAGGTAGCTCGACACACCCGCCTGGATGGCCGCAAGGATCTGCTCGCGCTGGCCTTCTGCGGTGATCATAATGAACGGCAAGTGGGCGAACTGCTCTGTGGTGCGCACCAGTTCAAGGAACTCGATCCCCGTCATGCCTGGCATCTGCCAATCGGACAGGATGACATCCACCGGGCGGCCGATCAGGAAGGTCTTTTCCAGGACCTGCGCCGCCAGTTGACCACTGGAGGCCTCCACCACATTGGTGTAGCCGAGGTTCTTGAGCATGGCGCGCACGACCCGGCGTAGCGGCTCCATATCATCGACCAACAGGAACAGGGTAGTCTGCGGGAACATCGTCGCTTCCTCCGTCAGAGACTGCCTTCGCCACCGGCCGGCGCCGGAGTCGCCAGCGGCACCTTGCAACTCAGCATGAAACTCTGCCCAGGCGTACTGTCGATGCTTATCTGACCACCCAGTTTGGCAATGGTCCCGGCCAGAGCGTCGAGACCGACCCCGCGTCCCGACAGGCCCGTGAGACGGCCTGCGGTGCTAAAACCGGGCATCAGCAGGACACGCCACGGCTCGCCAGCCGCCACCGCAGCATCGACGGAGGCCTGATCGAGCGCCGGGTTATTGCGCGCGCTTGCCACAACCGACGAGAAATCGCTGCCGCGACCGTCATCGGCGATCTGCAAAGACAACATGTCAGACCCGACTTCGACCATCACTGAAATCACGCCCTCCGGCGCCTTCTCGGCGCAGATGCGCGTCTCCATATCCTCCAGGCCATGGTCAAGGGCATTGTTGAGCGCATGCACCAGCACGCGGTCGAGCGCCATGAACACCGGCTTCGGCACCATGCCGCCAGACCCGTAGACCTCCAAACGCGCCGCCTTGCCCAGCTCTGCACATAAACGCTCGATGTCTGTCGGCCAGCACGCGAACAGCTGCTTGACATCCATCGCCTCGGAAGCCAGTAGGACGCGGCTGGCGGTAACGGTGTCGCCGGCTGCCAACGCGGCGCGCATCGCTTCGAGCTGTGCCGGCACCAACACAACCCCCTCGAGGCGCTGCACCAGACTCGGGTCGATCAAGCCCTTGAGCAAGCGGCCCTCAGCCCCCGCCGACCGCAGAGCGGCAAAGGCAGCAGCGAGGCCAGCAGAGGCATCGGCGTCGCCGGCGATCGATCGGCCAAGCGCGGTTTCCACTTCGTGTGCCGCGTGACGCAGGGCTGCCAGGGCGAAGTTGCCCGAAAACCCCTTGAGCGAATGCAGCTCACGCATCAAGCGCGCGGCCTCGTTGGCGTCGGGTGCGGCGGCGCCGCTCAGATTGGCGAGCATCCCCTCGCAAAGGCTGTCGACTTCGTCGATGAGGCGCAACAGGGTGAAGAACGAATCCGGGTTCTGGTAGATCTTGCCAAGCGTCGCCTGGCGGCCCCGTTCCGCCTCGCCGGCACGTTCCAGTTCGCGCTCGCGAGTCACGTCCTCGATGCCGATGTCGACGGCCACCACACGCCGGTCATCATCGTAGATGGGGTGGAACTGCAAGCGCAGGTCCCGCAGCACGCCGTTGGCTTCGATGCGCGCCTCCGGGGTCAGCAGATCAAACAGGTCGCTCAGCGGCACCCCGAAATCCTCGAACACCATGGCAAACACCGACCGCCAAGAGGCTGCCGAGGCGGCGTCGCCGGGGTGCAGCAGTTCCGGTAGCGAAAAACCGGAGAGCGGATTGTTGCCCAAGTATTCGATGCACTTCGTCGAGTACTCGTTGGTGACCTCGGCGTTGCGATCCAACTTGAGAAAACCTTGTGGCGAATGCTCAAGAATCTCGGCCAGACGTTTGTTGGCGCGCTTGAGCCGATCGCTCATCTGCAAGAAAAGCGCGCGCCAGAGCTTGGGCACGCGCTGCGCAATGGCATTGAGGTCTTGCGCTGGGATACGGTAAGCGGTGCAGTCGGTCTCTGCGACCAGAGTGGCGCTGACCGGCGTTTCCGGCAACAGGCACGAGATCTCGCCAAAGCAGGCCACGGTATCAACTACGCCGAGGATCTCACCGCGACTGAGCACCCGCAGGCGCCCGCTACATAGAATGTATGCCGCCTCTGCTTGCTGGCCTTCGCTGAGCAGCGCAGTGCCAGCCGGCACCTGCACCTCCTGCATGCTGACGGCCAGCATAAGGCGCTCCTCAAGTGTCCAGTCGCTCATGATGGCGAGATTCTTGAGCGTATCGGCAGCTGACATGTCGGTCCTCAAAAACACCGTGATCGCTGAGTGTATCCCGCGCGGCCGGGTGATGGCCTACGCGGCCGCTCAGGCAAGCGGTTCGAGATAGCCGGACAATCGCCGCAAGCGTTCCTCGGGGTCGTCCACCGCCAACAGGTCCGCCTTGAGGCCCGGTGGCAAAGGCAGCAACTCCGCCCAACGATTGGCCACCCAGCCGCACTCATCCAAGCGGTAAGGCGGTAGGACCGGCAACTCAGCAAGCCGGTCGGCCTGCTGGGCCGCCCGGATCAGGCGACCAAGCTGGTCTGCCAGCGCCTGCAAGTGCGGCGGAATGTCGGCCGGCGCATCCTCGGGCAGCCACTCGAACTCACCGTGCCAGACACCGAAGGGGCCGGGCTTGTGCCCGATCAGACGAAAGCGCCGCAAGCCCCGGCAGACCACGCGCAGCAGCGCCGGCTCGACCTCTACCACTTCGGCCACCTCGACCATGCAGCCGACCGGATGGAGCTGCGGCACATGCCCCGGCACCTGCACCTCGTGGCCCTCGGCGAGCCATGGCACGCCAAAAGACTCGCCATCACGATGACAACGCCTGACCAGATCGAGATAACGCACCTCGAAGATATTGAGTTGCAACAGCCCGTCCGGGAACACCCCGTGGGACAGCGGGAACAAGGGCGCGAGGCTCATGACCGACCCGCCGCAAGCCAGGCGGCGGCCTCAGGCAGTGAGTGGCGCGCCGGACCAGATGCGGTGCGCCGCCGGAACACAGGGCCGCGGTCGATACATCGCTCAAGCACACCGGCCACCCGCCCGGCCGAGTCGACCGGGCCAGCGACCCGCGGGCCATCACTGCGCTCGAAAACCAGCATTGCCGGGGCTCCAGTCGGGCAGGCCAGTGCCGACCGCGCAGCTACGGCGTCAGGAGGAAGACAGGACATGGGACACCTTCAGGCTCGCCGGATGCGGCAACTGATCGTTTGTCGCCGCAGTTGCCCATAGGTTCGCAGTAGTGCTGTCGGCTCGGGCCGGCCGGGCGACCATGCTTCAGGTCATCAGCGCGCGCACGTGCGTGGCGACGCCACTGGCGATCCCCTCGAAGTTGTAGCCGCCCTCGAGCACCGAGACCACGCGCCCGGCGCAGTGCTTGCGAGCGATGGCGCAGACACGTGTGGTCATCTGGCGATAGCCCTCGTCGGTGATATCGAAGCAGCCGAGCTTGTCCTGGGTGCGACTGTCAAAGCCAGCCGAGACGAGCACGAAGTCGGGGCGAAAACTATCGGCTGCTGGCAGCAGGCGCTCGTCGAAGGCGCGCAGCATCTGGGCATCGGTGGCGCCGCAAGGCAGGTCGACACTGATCTTGGTGCCGACAGCCTCACCAGCCCCGCGCCGCGCCGGGTCGCCCGTGCGCGGGTAGGCGCGCCAGTCGTGGGTGTCGAACAACAGCACCGAAGGGTCTTCGTAAAAGAAGTGTTCGGTGCCGTCGCCGTGGTGGTAGTCCCAGTCGACGATAAGGATGCGCTTGTAGCCGAGATTGCGTTGCAGATGGCGGGCAGCGATGGCGACGTTGTTGTAGAGGCAGAAGCCCACCACCTCGCCGTCGTTGCGCGCATGGTGCCCCGGCGGCCGCGAGCAGACGAAAGCGTTGCGCACCTCTCGCGCGTGCACCGCTTCACAGGCAGCAAGCGCGGCACCGACGCCGGCACGCCCCAAACGGTCGATGGCATCGCCATGCTTCCGGCGGATGCCAGCGATGTGATCGTCGGTGTGGATCAGCCGAAGCTCCGCCTCGGTTGGCGGACGAATGGCGATCGGACGAAGCTCGCGCGTCAGGCCCTGGGCCTCCACAGCCCTACGGATGGCAGCCACCCGCTCCGGCTGCTCAGGGTGTGTCGGCGAAAAGACCGGCGTGAGAAAAATGTCGTCCCAGACCAAGCCCGTGGCGGTCGGCGTCATCGGTTTGGCAAGTGCGGGCCCCGCAGCAGCGCCACCAAGTGTCGCGGCGGCCGCGATCAGCGCGCCACCACGATGAAGGAAATCGCGTCGATCCATCATGCCCCTCCACCGCAAGCGCCCAAACGCGGGATGTTTCGCTCAAACCGCCGGATGATTCCCGCCAACACGCCTAGATTCTCGTGGACTCAGTCTTTTGTTGGCCAAAAAGCCCGCTTACGCCTATCTTACGTGCACGCCCATCGGGGTAACAGCATGGAAGGAGGTGATCCAGTGAATCTCGCGAAATCGATCCTGTTGGCAGGTCTGGTGTCTTTCAGCGGCGTGGCCGCGGCGCACAATTGCCCGAACGAGATGAAGCAGATCGACGCCGCCCTCAAGGTGAGCAAGCTCGAAGCTTCCAAGCTCGATGAAGCTAAAAAGTTGCGCGCCGATGGCGAGGCCAAGCATTCGGCCGGCGATCACGACGGCTCTATGGCATCGCTGAAGAAGGCCAAGTCGGTGCTGGGCATCTGACCCGCCTGATTTCGTGTCCGAGGCCGGCGCTTGCGCCGGCCTTTTTCATGCCACATCGTTGGTGCACCGAACGCCGTCCGCTAAATCGCTGCAAAGTCAGCACACCAGTGCAGCAACCCCGGTCGAGGCCTGCGCAGCACTCTGACGAGGCTGGCGGGTCCAAAAGGCATAGCCAGCTAAAAGAGCGGCGAAGTGATCAGCCGCAAGCCGATGGTGAACCAGCGGATCGCGGAGCCGTCCTGAAAACGGTCGCCATATGTGGCGTCGAGCTGCACATGGCCCGGCACCACCCAACGGCGCAGCCCAACCTGAAAAAAAGGCCGGCCGGCCTGATGATCGAACACCTCGCCCATCAACCAGGTCTGGCCGCTGCCGGTGATGTCGAATTCACCGCCGACACCACCGATGCCACGCAGGCGCTCACCACCACTGGGCTCGGTGGCACCGAGATTGGTGTGGATGACGAGGCGGTCACCGAACAAAGAGCGACTGATCGGCAAATAGAAGTACCGCTGCACATTGGAGGCGTCCTCGATACCAGCGCCGATGTGACGGGCACGGCCGAGCGCGAGGCCATACCCCCAGCCATCCGTCTCGAGCGGTTTAAACAGGGTCTTCACCTGTGTCACCGTATCGGCGTGGTAGACCCCTTGCGAATCGGCGAATGCCCCGCCCAAGGTGATCTCCAGGTTGCCGCCGGGATTACAGGCCGGCAGCGCCCAATACTCAGTGCTGGAGCGATTAAAGCGGAACCAGGTCTCAACCTGACAGGCGCCGGCATCGGTCAGCCGCGCATCGTCGGTGACCATCGGCCGTGCCGAAAAAGCCGGAGCGGCCACCATCAGGCCGAGCAGACCTGCAGCACTGAGAAGCCATAGCAGCCCATGGCGAAACAAGCGGTGCATCCGGAGATGGGTCCTTACTTGGCGTCCTGCGGACGACCGGGAGGCATAGCGTGCTACCGGCAGATGACGTGCAGGTTACCGGATGACGGGGGCCTGGCCGACGCCGCGACCGAAGGCCGCTCTCAAGCGCGTCGCCAAGCCTGTCGGAGCCACAGGAACAGCTGATAGCCCAGCCCGAGCGCGTGGTGCACGCCCGGCAGCGCCGCCAACCGGCCCGCCGCCTGCAAGCCGGCAAAGCGTTGCCAAAGCAAGGCAAAAGCGCGTGCACCGTGCACCAAACGACCATCTCCACAGCGGACATGGAACACCCGCAGAGCGTCGACGCGACAAAGATCGCTCGCCGGGTCGCACACTGACGCGCTGACGTCCACCCACTCGATCGGACTGAGCGCTTTACGACTCTGATACCAGTGGATTTCGCGGCGACAGACCGGACAGCCTCCATCGAAGTAGACATGTGTGACGACGTGAGCACTCACTGCCTTCTCCGCGGCCGTCTGACCGTCTCATAAAAATCATTCGGCTTGCTGCTGACCCAATCGACGAAGGCACGCACCTCGGGATGCGCCAGCAAGGCTGGGGCGGTGGCGTAATGCCGCGCCAATTCGGTCTCGCTGAACAGCGCGTGGACTTGCCGATGACAGATCCGATGCATCGGCGCTGTCTCGCGACCGCCCTTGAGCTTGGGCACCAGATGATGCCAGTCGAGTTGACCGGGCGGCACCGGACGACTGCACAGAAGGCAGCGCACCGGCTCGGGCGCCGTCAGTGGTGGCGGGTCGACCCGACGGATGCGGCGCATCAGTGCCGCCATGGCGCAATGGATGCGCTCATCCGGCGAACATCTACGCCGTGCGGAAACCCACGCGTCAACCCTCTGTCACACCGCTGCACCACGCTCCCACCCTTTCTTCACCCAGCGCCAAACCATGAAACGCATCCGACTTCCCTCCAGCAACCCCGTCGTCACCAATGATGTCGTGCCGCCACTGCCCCTGTCGCGACGGCAGTTGCTCGCCGGCGCCGGGGCGATCGCCCTGCTCCGGTCGATGCCGGCATGGGCCGGTGATGCCCCTGACGCGCTGTTCTCTTTCAAGGCAGTTCCCCTCTCGGAGCAGGCAGATACGGTGGTGGTTCCGTCCGGGTACCGCTGGCGCGTGATGGCCGCATGGGGCGACCGTCTCGATGGCTCGGGCGCGGGCATGCCAGGCGATGCCAGCCACAGCGCAACCCAGCAGGCAGCCCTGTTCGGCATGCACCACGACGGCTGCGCCCTGTTCACCGAACCCGGCACGCCGGATCGCGGCCTTTGGGTCACCAACCACGAGTACCTGGATGACGGCCTGCTGCATCGCGACGGCGCCGCCAGTTGGTCGGCAGAAAAAGTGGCCAAGGCGCAAGCGGCGGTCGGCGTGTCGGTATGTCACGTCAAGACGCGTGCCGAAGGCGGCTGGCAGGTGGCCCCGGGTCCGTTGGCGCGGCGCATCACCGCCACCACGCCCTGCTCGGTCAGCGGCCCGGGGGCTGGCCATGCCCTGCTGAAGACGGCGGCAGACCCAGCCGGACAGCGCGTCCTCGGCACCTTTGCCAACTGCGCGATGGGCGTGACGCCGTGGGGGACCTATCTCACCTGCGAAGAGAATTTCGACCGCTACTTTTTCAAGGGAGAGAAGCCGAACCGCGAAGAAGCCCGTATCGGTCTCGATGACAAAGCGCTGTTCCGCTGGCATGACCACGACCCGCGATTCGACGCCGGCCAGCACCCCAACGAGTTCAACCGCTTTGGCTGGGTGGTCGAAATCGATCCGCACCAGGCTGATGTGGCGCCGGTGAAACGTACCGCCCTTGGCCGCTTCAAACACGAAGGCGCCACCGTCACCTTGGCGCGCGACGGCCGGGTGGTGGTGTATTCCGGTGACGATCAGCGCGGTGAGTACGTCTATAAGTTCGTCAGCCGAGATCGCTACGACCCGCGGCTCAAGGTGGCCCGAAGCCACTGGGGGCGGCTGCTCGACGAGGGCACGCTCTTCGTGGCACGTCTGGCCGACGATGGCAGTGGCGAGTGGCTGCCGCTTGTCTGGGGGGAGAACCGGCTGACGCCGGAAAATGGCTTTGCCGACCAAGCCACGGTGCTGATCCATGCCCGCTCAGCCGCCGACACGGCCGGCGCAACGCCGATGGACCGCCCCGAATGGATCGCCGTGCACCCCGTCAACGGCGAGGTCTATGTCGCGCTGACCAACAACAGTGAGCGCGGCAAGAAGATGGCCATCAACGCGGCCAATCGACGGCCTGAAAATGCCATGGGCCACCTTCTGCGGATCCGAGAGAACGCGGGCGATGCCGGTGCCACCCGGTTCGGTTGGGATGTCTTCGCAGAGGCTGGCGATCCGATGGCAGAGCGTGCCGAACACCGGGGCGACCTTAAGGGCGACTGGTTCGGCTCACCCGATGGCCTCTGGTTCGACCCGCGTGGCATCTTGTGGACGCAAACCGATGTCGCCTCCGACAAGCTCGGCAAAGGCCCCTACGCGCGCATGACCAACAACATGATGTTCGCCTGTGACCCACGGAACGGCGTGTTTCGGCGCTTTTTGATCGGACCGAAAGGCTGCGAGATCACTGGTATCGCGATCAGCCCCGACCTGCGGACGCTCTTCATCAACATCCAACACCCCGGCGAAAGCCCGACCGAGCGCCTCGACCCGGCCAAACCCATGGCCGTCTCCTCTTGGCCGGACCCGGCTTTCGGCCGGCCCCGCTCAGCGAGCATCTGCATCTGGCGCGAAGACGGGGCGGAGGTGGGGGTCTGAGGCGAACCCCGGGTGATTGCGCCCCGGTATCAGGGCAGAGCTGGCAGCAGACCCGATGACTGCACTGCGGCGCGCGCCCGACTCCAGCTGCCGGCACTGTTAAAGTCGGCGGCGTGACTACCGCGCCCTGTCCCACAAGCGATCCCCTGCGACCGACCCTCGACGAGGCGATCGCCATCGTCCGCGGCGGCGGCGTGGTCGCCATGCCGACCGAGACCGTCTACGGGCTCGCCGCCGATGCGCGCAATGCCGCTGCAGTGGCGCGGGTGTTCGCGCTCAAGCAGCGGCCGCTCGACCATCCCTTGATCGTCCACCTGGCGAGCGCCGAAACCCTGGCGGCGTGGGCAGCCACTGTGCCCGAAACCGCGCGGCGCTTCGCCGCAGCCGCCTGGCCGGGTCCTCTAACCTTGGTTCTGGCGGCGCGCGAAGACGTGCCGCGGCAGATCACCGGCGGGCAGGACACGGTGGCGCTGCGCGTGCCTGACCACCCACTGGCACAGGCGCTCATCAGAGGTACAGGTGGCGCGCTGGTGGCACCGTCGGCCAACCGCTTCGGCCAGTTGAGCCCGAGTTGCGCCGAACACGTGTTGCAAGGCTTTGGCGACACGCCGCCGCCGGTGCTCGATGGCGGCCCCTGCCGCGTCGGCATCGAGTCGACCGTGGCGTTCGTCGATGCGACCGGCTGGCAGATCCTGCGGCCGGGCCACTGGACCGCCAAGGCGCTGGCGCACATCGCCGGCACGCCCCCACGGCCACCGAACTCAGCGGCACCGCGCGCACCCGGCCAACTCGCCTCGCACTACGCGCCACGCACGCCCCTGATCTTGTGCGCCGACCGCGCTGCACTGCTCGCCGGGCAGACACCCGACGACGCGATACTGGAACTGCCGGCGGACGCGCAAGCTGCCGCCGCCGCGCTCTACGAGGCCCTGCACCGGCTCGATGCGAGTGGCGCCCGCCGCATCCTGGCTCAGCTGCCGCCCGACACGGCCGAATGGGCCGCCGTGCGTGACCGGCTCACGCGCGCGGCAACGTCGCCCTAGGGCGGACACCCTCTCCCCCATGGCGGCGCCGGTTCTGCTTCGCCATGGCGCCGTCATCGCAAACGCGGAAACTGCTGCCCGACTCTGTAGTCCGAGACATAGCAACCTTACGCAGGAGCCGACACATGTTCCAGAACCTCCGCCGCCTCGCTGCCGTCGCAGCCCTCGGCACCCTCGCTCTCCTTGCAGGCTGTAGCAGCGTCTCACCGGCCAAGTATTCGCAGCAGGGTCCCAAGTTCTCATTCCGCGACTACTTTGACGGCACGGTAGACGCCTGGGGCATGTTCCAGAGCCGCGACGGCGAGGTCATCAAGCGCTTCAAGGTCACGCTCAAGGGCACCTGGGAGGGCCAGAACGGCACACTCGACGAGAATTTCGTCTATGCCGACGGCACCACCGAGCACCGCATCTGGAAGATCCGACAAACCGGGCCCGACAGCTATACCGCTACCGCCGGCGACATCGTTGGCGAGGCCCAAGGTGAGGAAGCGGGCCCGGCCATCCGCTACCGCTACACCATGGCCATCCCGGTGAGCGGCAGCACTTATCAATTCCAGTTTGATGACTGGATGTACCAGATCGACGACGACGTGGTTCTCAACCGCGCTACCATGAGCAAGTTCGGCGTGCAGCTGGGCGAGGTGACGCTGAGCTTCCGCAAACGTCGCTGAGAGAGGACTACAGGAAGCGCTCGAGGAACTTCCGGCTGGCGCGATCGAGCGCCGGGATGTCGCGGATCAGGTACTGAACGCCGGCAGCGTCGGCCACCAGCAGACTGCTGCCACCGACCCGCTGCAGCGCCTCCTCGCCCGGCAGCAGCAACTCGGTGTTGCCGCGGTCGGTGCGCACTGTCCAGCGGCTCGGCGTGGAGATGCTGCTGATTGCAAGAATGGCCTCGATCACCGGCGTGAACTCGCGGCTGGCCAGCGCCGCCTCGATCCGCTCGCGGCGAGCCTCATCAAGCGCCGCAAGATCGTCAATCCAGAGCAGTTCGTGACCGTCGGCATCGAGCACGGAGACCGCGTCGTCAGGCGCGCTGATCGGGAAGGCACGGGCCACCGTCACGCGAGCGTGCACCATGCCATCCGCCTCGAGACACCAATGCCCGGCCGCATCGCGCATCAAGGCCCAGTGGAAAGGGATGGGTACGTTCATGCCACGCCGCCGTCGGCCACCGCGCCGGTGCCGACCACCCCATCTTCGAGCAAGGCCTCGGCCTGACGCGCCTGCGCCTGATGCAAAGCGTAGTAGGCGCCACGGCGGGCCATCAGCTCGTCGTGGGTGCCGGTCTCGACCATCTCGCCGCGGTCCAGCACCACCAGGCGATCGGCTTTGCGCAGGGTCGACAAACGGTGTGCTATGGCAATGGTGGTGCGGCCGCGCACCAGATTGTCGAGCGCGGCCTGGATCGCTTTCTCGGTGGTCGAGTCGACCGACGACGTGGCCTCGTCGAGGATAAGGATGCGTGGGTCGATCAGCAGCGCCCGCGCGATGCTGATGCGCTGGCGCTCGCCGCCGGAAAGCGACTGCCCGCGCTCGCCGACCAGCGAATCGTAACCGTGCGGCAGGCGCATGATGAACTCGTGCGCGTTGGCCGCCCGCGCCGCGGCGACCACCTCGGCGCGGCCCGCATCCGGCCGTCCGTAGGCGATGTTCTCGGCAATGGTGCCGAAGAACAGGAAGGGCTCCTGCAGCACCAGGCCGATGTTGCGCCGATAGTCGGCCACTGCGAGTTCACGGACATCGATGCCGTCGACGCGGACGGCGCCTTCACTCGGGTCGTGGAAGCGGCAGACCAGGTTGACCAGGGTGCTTTTACCCGAGCCGCTGTGCCCGACCACGCCGATCATCTCGCCAGGCCGGATGTCCAGACTCAGCCGGCGGATGACCTGCCGGTTGCCGTAGCGGAAACTCACGTCATCGAGCTGGATGCGCCCCTGCACGGGCGGTAAGGGCCTCGGCTGGGCCGGCTCCGGCACGTTGCTCTGGTGGTCAAGGATGTCGAAGATGCGCTTGGCGCCGGCCGCCGCCTTCTGCGTGTGCGAAACGATGCGGCTCATGCTGTCGAGCCGCGTGTAGAAGCGGCCGATATAGGCGATGAAGGCGGCCAGCGTACCGACCGTGATCTCGTCGTTGGAGACCTGCCAGATGCCGAAGGTCCAGACCACCAGCAAGCCGATCTCGGTCAGCAGCGTGACGCTCGGCGCAAACATCGACCAGACCTTGTTGACGCGGTCGTTGATCTCGAGGTTGTGCCGGTTGGCGGCGTGAAAACGTCCGGCCTCGCGGCCCTCCTGGGCAAAGGCCTTGACCACACGGATGCCGGGGATGGTGTCGGCCAGCACATTGGTCACCTCAGACCAGATCCGGTCGGCACGCTCGAAGCCGCGGCGCAGACGGTCGCGCACCACATGGATCAGGTAGCCGATGACGGGAAGCGGCAGCAGGGTGACCAGCGCCAACCAGGGGTTGATGCTGAACAAGACGGCTGCGGTCATCCCGATCATCAGCACGTCGGTGGCGAAGTCGAGCAGGTGCAGCGAGAGGAACAGGTTGATGCGCTCGGTCTCGGCGCCGATGCGCGCCATCAGGTCGCCGGTGCGCTTGCTGCCGAAGTACGACACCGACTGGTTGAGCAGGTGCTCGAAGGTGGCGGTGCGCAGGTCGGCCCCGATACGCTCCGAAACGCGCGCCAACACATAGGTGCGGGCCCAACCGAGCCCCCAGCCGACCAGCGCGGCTGCGAGCAGGCCGAACATGTAGAGGCTGACCAGTTGCTTGTCGAGATCCTGACCGTTCTGGTATGGAATCAGCAGCTTGTCCATCAGCGGCTTGGTGAGATACGGCGGAACCAGAGTCGCCGACGTGGCGAGCATGGTCAGCACGAAACCGAGCAACAGACGCGACCGGTAGGGTCGCGCAAAGCGCCAGAGCCTCAGCAGGGTCAGGGTGGATGGCGGTTGCTCATCTTCGGCGCAGGTCTCACACAGCACAACGCCCACTGGCACCTCAACGCCACAGGCACGGCAGTTTGCGGCCGATAGAGCCTCATCGCCCTCGCGCCAGCGATGCCAAGCGTCGACAAGCGACTGCGCCGCCGGTTGCAGCCCGAGACGCAGTTCCCAGCGCGCAAGCAAGGTCTCGCCCGAGCGCCAGTCGAGGCTGACGACGCCAGCATGGTCGATCAGACTGAGTTCGCCATCCCGCAAGGGCCACTCGCCGACCACGTGGACGCGGCGATCGAGCCACTGCAACGAGAGGATACGACTGGTCGAGAGCGCCACCGCGCCGGGCTGGAAACGGCGCGCAGCGTCGAGGTCGGTCTCGGCGATGGCAAGCAGGGCCTCGTCGGATGACAGATGGGCTGTCGCCGCCCTGGACCAGGCATCGACGTCGAGGATGGGCTGGCTCATTGGCTCTGAATGCTCTTCACGGCGTGTCAACGCTGGGGCGGGCGGGCGCGTTGACACAGCACCGTATCAAGAACCTTCTCCATGCCCAGTGATCTCCGCCCCGCGCGCTTTGACATCAAGCTGCTGAGCGTCCGCTATATCGCCGGTCCGAACGTCTGGACCGTGGAGTATCACCCCATCATCGAGGCGCTGGTCGACATCGGCGCCCTCGAAGATTTCCCCTCCGACACCCTGCCGGGCCTGCCCGAGCGGCTCGAAGCCTGGCTGCCCGGCCTCATCGAGCACCGCTGCAGCGTCGGCGAGCGCGGTGGCTTTCTGCAGCGCCTGCACCGCGGCACCTGGCCGGCGCACATCATGGAACACGTCACCCTCGAGCTGCAGTCGATGGCCGGCTTCGAGGGCGGCTTCGGCCGTGCCCGCGAGATCTCACGACGCGGTGTCTATAAGGTCGCGGTGAGCGTGCAGCACGAATCGGTCGGTCGGCGCGCCATGGCAGCCGCGCGCGACCTGGTGCTCGCCGCCATCCACGATGAGCCCTTCGACGTCGCGGCGGTGGTCGAGGAACTGCGCGACATGGCCGATGCGCTCTGCCTCGGCCCGAGCACCTCGCACATCGTCGCAGCCGCCAAGGCGCGCCGCATCCCCTTCATGCGGCTCAATAGCGGCAACCTCGTGCAGATCGGTCATGGCGCGGCCCAGCGCCGCATCTGGACCGCCGAGACCGACGGCACCAGCGCCATCGCCGAGGGCATCTCGCGCGACAAACAGCTCACCCGCCAGTTGCTCTCCGCCTGCGGTGTGTCGGTGCCCCGCGGCCGCCAGGTCGACAGCCCCGAGGACGCCTGGGAAGCCGCCGAGGACCTCGGCGTGCCGGTGGTGGTCAAGCCGCTCGACGGCAACCACGGGCGCGGCGTATTCACCAACCTCTCGACCCGGGAGGAGGTGGTGGCTGCCTATGCGGTTGCCATCAATGAGGGCAGCGGCGTGCTGGTCGAGCGCTTCATCGACGGCCTTGAGCACCGGCTGCTGGTGGTCGGCGACCGTCTGGTGGCAGCCGCCCGCGGCGACATCGCCAGCGTGACCGGCGATGGCCGCTCGACCCTGCTGGAGCTGATCGAGTCCCAACTCAACAGCGACCCGCGACGCGGCAACGGCGAAGACCAACCGCTCAACCGCGTGCGCCTTGACTCGGCGGCGCGCATCGAGATCGCGCATCAAGGTTATGCAGCCGGCGACGCCGTGCCGGCCGCCGGCGTCGAGGTGGTCATCCAACGCAACGGCAATGTCGCCATCGACTGCACTGCCGCCGTGAATCCTGCGGTCGCCGCACAAGCGTGCCTGGCAGCCCGCATCGTCGGGCTCGACATCGCCGGCATCGACATCGTCTCTGCCGACATCGGTCGGCCCTTCGCCGAGACCGGCGGCGCAATCGTCGAGGTCAACGCCGGCCCCGGCCTGCTGATGCACATCAAGCCGGCCGAAGGCACGCCGCAGCCGGTCGGCAGCGCCATCATCGGCCACCTGTTCCCCGAAGGCGCCACTGGCCGCATCCCCTTGGTCGGCGTCAGCGGCAGCCACGGCACCGCGCTCACCGCGCAGCTCATCGCCCGCATCCTCTCGCTGCACCCCTGGCGCACCGGGCTGGTCTGTGGCGCACCCACCGACACCGCCGGCATCGTCACACCGTCGCGTCGCGAACCGGTATTCGAGCAGGGCCGCAAGGTCCTCATGAACCCGGCGGTGCAGGCTGCGGTGATCGAGACGCCGATGCGCGAACTGCTCGATGAGGGCACCTGCTACGACGTCTGCAGCGTAGGTGTGGTCACCGGCCTCGATACGGCGCAGACCTTCCCCGACCGCGATATGGAGACGCCCGAACAACTGCACACCATCCTCCGCACACAAGTCGACGTGGTGCCCAAGTGGGGCGTGGCCGTCCTCAATGCCGAAGATGAGATCGTCGCCAGCATGGCCGAACTGAGCGAGGGCGAGGTCATCTACTTCTCACGTGACGCCTTGCATCCGACAGTCGCGGCGCACCTCGCGGCCGGTGGTCGGGCCGTGGTGTTGGCAGACGACGAGTTGCAATTGCGGCACGGCACGACGCGGGAGACCCTGTGCGACACTAGCGACCTCCCCGGAGGCTGCCCCGACACACCGGGCTGCCGGGCCCATCTGGCCGCGGTGGCAACGGCGTGGGCGCTCGACTTCAATTGCGAGCGCATCCGTGCCGCCGTATTGCACCCGCTCACTGTCTAAACCCCGTCCCGAACATGGATGTCTCCCGAATTCGCGCGCTGCGCGGACCTAATCTGTGGACGCGCGAGACGGCGATCGAGGCGATCGTCACGCTGACGCCCGACGAAAGCGCCCTTGACCGCAATCCTGGCTTTGAACAACGCCTGCGCGCTCATCTGCCGGGTCTTGGCCGGATCGCCTGCTTGCCCGCAGATGGCACCACATCCCTGGCCCACGCGCTCGAGGCTGTCGTGTTGGCGCTACAGGCCTCCGCCGGCTGTCCGGTGAGCTTCAGCCGCACCGTGCATGCAGTGCGCGAAAACGTCTACCAGGTGGTGGTGCAGTACAGCGAAGAGGCCGTCGGAAGGCGTGCTTTCGAATACGCGGAAGCCCTCTGTCGGGCTGCCTGGAGTGGCACCGACTTCGACCTCGCGACCGCGTTGGCCGAGTTACACGAACTCGACCAAGACATCCGACTGGGCCCCAGCACCGGGGCCATCGTGCAGGCGGCCATGGCGCGCGGCATCCCGCATCGGCGCCTCACTGAAGGCAGTCTGGTGCAGTTCGGTTGGGGTTCGCGCCAAAAACGCATTCAAGCCGCTGAGACCGGGCGCACCAGTGCTATCGCCGAATCGATCGCGCAGGACAAGGAGCTGACCAAAGACCTGCTGCACGCCGCCGGGGTGCCCGTGCCGCTCGGTCGAAGTGTCAGCGATGCAGCGGACGCGTGGGCGGCGGCGCAGGAGATCGGCTTGCCCGTGGTGGTCAAGCCGCGTGACGGCAATCAAGGCAAGGGTGTGGCGGTGAACCTGTGCGAGCGCGAAGCAGTGAAGGCGGCCTACGCCGTCGCCGCCTCCTTCCGCGACGACGTGATGGTCGAACGTTACCTGCCCGGCAACGACTTCCGTCTCCTGGTGGTGGGCGATCGCCTCATCGCTGCTGCGCGCCGCGACCCGCCGCTGGTCACTGGCGACGGCGTCCATTCCGTCCGCCAACTGGTGGACGAGGTCAACAAGGA
>RFSW01000051.1 GCA_009923755.1 Betaproteobacteria bacterium
ACCGCGCTCGGCAACGACCTGCGTGATGCAGCGCGTCGCGCCTATGCCAGCGCCTCAGACATCCGCTTTGAAGGTCGGCAGATGCGCCGCGACATCGGTCACCGCGCCTTGGGCAGGGAGTAAACTCGGGCCATGGATACCCGTGCTGTCTACGACTATCTCACCGGCCTGCAGAGCCGCATCATCGATCATATGCAGGCGGTCGACGGCATGGCTTTCCGCACCGACAGCTGGCAGCGCCCGGAGGGCGGCGGTGGCATCAGCCGTTTGGTAGAGGATGGCAACGTGCTTGAGCGCGGCGGGGTCAATTTCTCGCACGTGCTCGGCGCCAAGCTGCCGCCGTCGGCGAGCGCGCACCGCCCCGAGTTGGCCGGCCGGCCGTGGGAAGCGATGGGCGTGTCGCTGGTTTTGCATCCGCGCAACCCCTACGCCCCTACCGTGCACATGAACGTGCGCTTCTTCGTGGCATACCCCAGGGGAACCTCGTCGGCTGATTTTCGGGGAGCGAGCCAAGACGGTAACCAGTCCGCGACGCAGTCGGACGAGGGTGTACGTCGAGGAGCGGACGCAGTTGCCGACGCAGGCGCAGCCCGCGAAAACCAGCCGATCTGGTGGTTCGGCGGGGGCATGGACCTCACGCCGTATTACGGCTTCGATGAGGATGCCGCGCACTTCCACCGCCAGTGCCAAGCCGCCCTCGAGCCCTTCGGTGCCGACTACCACCCGCGCTTCAAGGCCTGGTGCGACGAATACTTCTTCCTCAAGCACCGCAATGAGCCGCGTGGCGTGGGCGGCGTGTTCTTCGACGACTTGGGCGCGCAGGGCGAGATCGGCTTCGACCAGGCCTTTGCCCTGATGCGCAGCGTCGGGGACCATTTCCTGCCTGCCTATGCCCCTCTGCTCGAGCGCCGCCAAGACGTGCCATACGGCGAGCGCGAACGCGATTTTCAGGCTTACCGTCGCGGCCGCTACGTCGAGTTCAATCTGGTGTTCGACCGCGGCACCCTGTTCGGCCTGCAGTCGGGTGGGCGCACCGAGTCGATCCTGATGTCGATGCCGCCAATCGTGAAGTGGCGCTACGACTGGACGCCGGAGGCGGGCTCGCCGGAGGCGAAGCTCTACGAGCGCTATCTGGTGCCACGCGACTGGGCGGCGCTGGAACCCGCGACCGCCTGAGGGCGCAACCAGCCGCTCACTTCTTGATCAGAGGCTGGATCATCACCTCTTTGGTGAAGAAGGTGTCCTGCTTGCCGGCGCAGGTCATGAAGGCCAGTGCGTCGCCCACGCGCATGAACTGACCCTCCATGCCGAGATACACGTTCTGCACGCGGTAGGCCTCAGTCTCAGTCTTCATGGTCGTCGGGCAGTCGATGAAGATCTCATCGCCCTTGGCTTTGTGCTGCAACACGTGGACGAATTCGTGCAGCAGGAAACTGTTGTCCGACGGGTTGTCGAGATCGAGGTTGTCGCGGATCAGGATCTGATAGCGCTCGGTGTCGAAGATGGCGACCATGCCCTCGCAACCTTTGGCGTCATCCGGGCAGATCTCGCGGCTGATCTCGGCTACTGGCAGCTGGCGGATGGGTGGCAAGTCGGCGATCGGGATGATCGGGTAGCCAGACAATTTGGCTGCCAAGGGCAGCAGATAAGCAATGAGATCTGCAGACACCATGGTGTGCGCCTCGCGGTCCTAGAATATCTAGGACTTCGGCACGGGCGCGAGGTTGCGCCGCGAGACAAAACAGGAAAGCGTCTAACGCACCTTCATTCCCGGCTGCGCGCCGGAGTCGGGCGAGAGGATGAACAAGCCGGCCACGCTACCGGTCTCGTCCGATGCTGCCAGCACCATGCCTTCAGACAGGCCGAACTTCATCTTGCGCGGCGCGAGGTTGGCCACCATCACCGTCAGACGGCCCTCCAGCGCCTCGGGTGCGTAGGCGCTCTTGATGCCAGCGAACACCTGACGCGTCCCCAGCGGGCCGAGGTCGAGTTGCAGGCGCAGCAGCTTGTCGGCGCCTTCGACATGTTCTGCCTTGGCGATGCGCGCGATGCGCAGGTCGACCTTGGCGAAGTCGTCGATGCCAATCAAGGGCTCATCAGTGGCGGGTGGGTTTTCGGCGGGGCTTGCGGTTTCGCTCATGGCGGCTCCGGCAGGTGGGTTCGGGGTGGATCGGGCGGCTGATGCGCCCGCCGTCTTGGCCGGCTCCAGCGTCTGGCGGTTGGCTTCGAGCAGGGCGTCGATGCGCTTGCTGTCGACCCGCTGCATCAGGTGCTGGTAAGCGTTGACAGGGTGCTCTGCGCGCAGGCCGTGAGCCACGTCGGCCCATGCCAGCGGCGGGACACACCAAGGAAGGCCTCGATCTTGGCCGCGACCGCCGGCAGTACCGGCTTGAGGTAGAGGGTGAGAACGCGGAAGCACTCCAGCGCCACGGTGCAGACCCGGTGCAGGTCGGCGTCGCGGCCGTCAAGTTTGGCCAGCTCCCAGGGCTTCTCGGCGTCGACGAACACGTTCACCGCGTCGGCGAGTTCCATGACGCGGCGCATCGCCTTGCCGCACTCACGCGCCTCGTAGAGCGCGGCGATCTCGTCAGCTGCGTCGCGCAGCTGCGCCACCAATGGATCCGACAAGGCTGCGCGATCGATACGCCCGTCGAAGCGCTTGGCAAGGAAGCCGGCGCAGCGGCTGGCGATGTTGACGTACTTGCCGACCAGGTCGCTGTTGACGCGGGCGACGAAGTCCTCCAGCTTGAGATCGATGTCCTCAAGGCTGGCGTTGAGCTTGGCGGCGAAGTAGTAGCGCAGCCACTCCGGGTCGAGGCCCTGCTGCAAGTAGCTGGCGGCGGTGATGAAGGTCCCACGCGACTTGCTCATCTTCTCGCCATCCACGGTCAAAAAGCCATGGGCGAAGACGTTGGTCGGCGTGCGGTAGCCGGCGAAGTGCAGCATGGCCGGCCAGAACAGCGTGTGAAAGTAGAGGATGTCCTTGCCGATGAAGTGGTACTGCTCGGTGGTGCTGTCGGGCCTCGTCCACTCGGCAAAATCCAGGCCCTCACGTACGCAGATCTGCTGGAAGCTGGCGTAGTAGCCGACCGGCGCATCGAGCCAGACGTAGAAGTACTTGCCCGGCGCGTCCGGGATCTCGAAGCCGAAGTAGGGCGCGTCGCGCGAGATGTCCCAGTCGCCCAGCTTGGATTCGCCGCCTTCCTCGCCCACCCACTCCCGCATCTTGTTGCGCGCCTCCGGCTGCAGCCGGTCGGGGTGTTGTGTCCACTCGCGCAAAAAAGGCCTCGCAGCGCGGGTCGGACAGCTTGAAGAAATGGTGCTCCGACGACTTGCGCACGGGCGCCGAGCCGCTTACCGCCGAGTAGGGGTTCTTGAGTTCGGTCGGGCTGTAGGTGGCGCCGCACTTCTCGCAGCTGTCACCGTACTGGTCGGCCGCTCGGCACTTGGGGCACTCGCCCTTCACAAAGCGGTCCGGCAGGAACATCTCTTTGACCGGGTCGTAGAACTGCTCGACCGGACGCAATTCGATCAGGCCGGCGGCCTTGAGGCTGCGATAGATACCCTGTGCCAGTTCGCGATTCTCGTCGCAGTCGGTGCTGCCGAAGTGGTCGAAGCTGACCATGAAGCCGTCGAAGTCGGCCTTGTGCTCGTGCCAGACGCGGTCGATCAGCTGTTTGGGCGTGATGCCTTCAGACTGAGCACGCAGCATGATCGGCGTGCCGTGCGTGTCGTCGGCGCCTGCGTACCAGACTTCATGCCCGCGCATGCGCTGAAAGCGCACCCAGATGTCGGTCTGGATGTACTCCACCAGATGGCCGATGTGGATCTGGCCGTTGGCGTAGGGCAGCGCGGAGGTGACGAGCAGTCGGCGGGTCATGGGTGGGGGTCGATTGAGCGGCGCAAACGTGGGGGGCGTGACGCGCGTGGAAGCGCGGATGTTACCGGAACTGATGGCAGCCCCCGCCCCTCTGACGCTGGCGCGCCAGGCGGGGACGCCATCGGGCGGCCTGGTGCGTGAGACAATCTCGCGGCACTCGCCTCCCCGGCGGCACGTGCATCCACCCGATACCCCTCCGGAGCACAACAGTGGCAGACCAGAAGCAGATCCTCGACGCCTGCGCGGCACTCATCGACCCCAACACCGGCAAGGACTTCGTGTCGCAAAAGTCGATCCGCAACGTGAAGGTGGACGGCGACAAGGTCTCGCTCGAGTTGCTGCTCGGTTACCCCGCGCAGAGCCAGCACGACATCTTTCGCGAGCAGATCATCGGCGCAGTGAGGGCGCTGCCGGGTGTGGCCAATGTCAGTGTGATGGTGCGCAGCGAGATCGTCGCGCACGGCGTGCAACGTGGTGTCAAGCTGGTTCCCGGGGTCAAAAACATCATTGCCGTCGCGTCCGGCAAAGGCGGTGTCGGCAAGAGCACCACCGCAGTGAACCTAGCCCTTGCCTTGGCCGCCGAAGGCGCTCGCGTCGGCATGCTGGATGCCGACATCTACGGCCCCTCGCAGCCGACCATGCTCGGCATCTCCGGCAAGCCGGAGAGCCATGACGGCCAGATGCTCGAGCCGATGTGGCACTACGGCGTGCAGGCGATGAGCGTGGGCTTCCTCATCGACCCGGACACGCCGATGGTCTGGCGCGGGCCGATGGTGACGTCAGCCTTGGACCAGCTGCTCAACCAGACACGCTGGCAGGAGCTCGACTATCTGGTGGTCGATTTGCCCCCGGGCACCGGCGACATCCAACTCACGCTGGCGCAAAAGGTGCCGGTCACCGGTGCGGTGATCGTCACCACGCCGCAGGACATCGCCCTGCTGGATGCACGCAAGGGCCTGAAGATGTTCGAGAAGGTGGGCATCCCCATCCTCGGCATCGTCGAGAACATGAGCATCCACATCTGCAGCAACTGCGGCCATCAGGAGCATATCTTCGGCAGCGGCGGCGGCGCCAAGATGTGCGCCGACTACGGCACCGAGTTGCTCGGCAGCCTGCCACTCGATATCAAGATCCGCGAGCAGGCCGACAGCGGCTCGCCGACCGTGGTGGCCGACCCACAGGGCGCGATCAGCGGCATCTACAAGGCCATCGCGCGCAAGGTCGCCATCAAGGTGGCGGAGAAGGCGGCTGATCTGTCTGCAAAATTCCCCAAGATCGTGGTGCAGAACACCTGAGCCGGCGCGGGCTGACCTCGAGCAGCGCCCAGGCGGCTGCGCAGGCGCTCAGCCCATGTCCGGCAGGCTGCGCTGCTGTGCGTCGAGCACCTCGAGGATGATCTGCTCGGCCACCGCGTCCTCCTTGCCCCCGGCCTGACGCTGTTCCATGTACCAGGTGATGATGAAGCCGCCGACGGCGTTGTCGAGGGTCATCTCGTCCAGATCCAGGTTGTTGGCCTCGAGCACCTTGAGCAGCACCGCGTCGTCGTAGCGGATGTGCTTGTGCGCCGGGTCGCGGCGCAGATTGAGGTTCTCGAACTTGACGTCGTCGGGGATGACGATGAGGCGGGAGGCGGTCATGGATTTACCTTTCGTCCCAGCCAGTAATCCGGCGCTCGGTGCTGGTGGGCGACTGCGATGATGTAAAGGAGTTCGGGTTCCACCGAGTAAAGCATCTTGTAGGGGAAGCGGCTCAGCAACAGACGCCGGATTCCGTCGCGTTCGATTGGCGCCGCGAGGGGCCAGTTTCGCAGCCGCGCAAGCGCTGACCGGACCTCGTCGCGAAAGGCAGCGCCTACGGCAGACGCCTCGGCCGTGTAGTGGCGCTCCGCGTCCGCAAATTCCGCCGCCGCCTCCGGCGAAAAAACGACGTGCATCAGACCGGGCCGATGACGTCCTCTGCGGGTATGCCTTTGACCTCGCCTCGCCGGAAGGCGGCTAACCGGCGTGCGGCCTCGTCGAT
Organism: Betaproteobacteria bacterium; assembly: GCA_009923755.1. Classification (GTDB taxonomy): domain Bacteria; phylum Pseudomonadota; class Gammaproteobacteria; order Burkholderiales; family UBA3065; genus UBA3065. The sequence goes on from RFSW01000051.1 coordinate 5,900, forward strand.
CCAGATGCGATCGATCTCGGGATCAGGCGCATCAAGGCTGCTCAGGATGCCGTCAGCAAGGGCGAAGCGCTCATTGGGGGACAAGGTGAGAGCCGCTTGCAGCAAGTTTGCGGGTTTGCGAGGCACGCTTTTATGTCTCATGAGTACGAGACCTGAGTTTACGCCGGCACATTCTCTCGCGGTAGCGTCGAAGCCGCATCCGCCAGACATACAATATGCGACCCTTTTCTGCCCCGCCTGCGGCCCAGCCATGCAATACGTCTCCACCCGCGGCCAGTCGCCGGCACTCTCCTTCACCGACACCCTGCTCGGCGGCCTGATGACCGATGGTGGTCTGGCCATGCCGACCGCCTATCCCCGTTTTTCCACCGCCGAACTCGAGGCGATGCGCGGGCTCGACTATGCCGATCTGGCCTTTGCGGTGCTGTCGCGCTTCATCACCGATATCTCGGCCGATGACCTGCGCGCGCTGCTGCGCAAGACCTACACCCCGGCGGTGTATTGCAACTCGGTGACCGGCTCGGACGCCCGCCAGATCACGCCGCTATACACGCTGGAGCCGGGGCTGCACCTGCTCGAACTCTCCAACGGCCCGACACTCGCCTTTAAGGACATGGCGATGCAGCTGCTCGGCAACCTGTTCGAGTACGCGCTGGCCAAGACCGGTGAGTCGCTCAACATCCTCGGCGCGACCAGCGGCGACACCGGCTCCAGCGCCGAATACGCGATGCGCGGCAAGCGCGGCGTGCGCGTCTTCATGCTCAGCCCCCACGGCAAGATGAGCCGCTTCCAGACCGCGCAGATGTTCAGCCTGCAGGACCCGAACATCGTCAACATCGCGGTCAAGGGCGTGTTCGACGACTGCCAGGACATCGTCAAGGCGGTGAGCAATGACCTGCCGTTCAAGACTCGCCACCGCATCGGCACCGTCAACTCGATCAACTGGGCGCGTGTCTCGGCGCAAGTGGTGTACTACTTCAAGGGCTACTTCGCGGCGACCACGTCGAGTGACCAGCCGGTCAGCTTCTGCGTGCCCTCGGGCAACTTCGGCAACGTTTGCGCCGGCCACATCGCCCGCCGGATGGGCCTGCCGATCGACAAGCTGGTGGTGGCCACCAACGAGAACGATGTGCTCGACGAGTTCTTCCGCACCGGTGTCTACCGCCCGCGCAAGACCGCCGAGACGCGTCAGACCTCGAGCCCTTCGATGGACATCTCTAAGGCAAGCAACTTCGAGCGCTTCATCTACGACCTCACCGGCCAGGACGGCGCCCGCGTCGCCGAACTCTGGCGCGAGGTCGACAGTGGCGGCGCGTTCAGCCTCGCCGGGACGGATCTGTTCGCGCAGGTGAGCACTCGCTACGGCTTCCGGAGCGGGCGCAGCACGCACGCCGACCGCCTCAACACCATCCGCGCCTGTCGCGACCGTTATGGCCGCCTGGTCGATACCCACACCGCCGACGGCCTCAAGGTGGCATGGGAACTGCGCGACCCCAAGGTGCCGATGATCGTGCTCGAGACGGCACTGCCGACCAAGTTCGAGGAGACGATGGTCGAGGCCCTTGGTGAGCGTCCGCCGCGTCCGGCCGGGCTGGAGAACCTTGAGTCGCTGCCGCAGCGCTCGCAGGTCATGGATGTCGATGTGGATGCGGTGAAGGTGCTGATCGCAGCGGCCGACGCGCACTAAGCGCACGCAAACCGCGTCCCGGCCGGCGCCGGAGACGCCCCGGAGTGACTACGCGGGGCCCAGCCACTCCGCCAGCGCAGCCACCACGTCGGCGCCGAGCAACTTGCTCCGCGCCCCGTCCCAGCCGGTGTCCGGCTGCGGATTATCGTCGTGGTCCTTGAACGGCATCTCCAGCGTCATCGACACGCAGCCGTAGGTGTGTGCCACCCACTTGGAGGCCAGGGTCAGCATCTCCTCGCCAAAGCGATCGGCGCGGTAGCCGTGCACCTGCTGAAAGCGCGGGCCGAGCCGCTCCAAGGTGTCGCAGAACTGCTGCTCGCGCCGGATGTTGGTCTCGCCATAGCCAGGCACCATGCCGGCGCCGTCGATGAAGACATACGGGATAGTCTCGTCGCCGTGTACATCGAGGAAGAAGCCGACGCCGCTCTCGCGCATCGCCTGCTGGACGCAGAGCACCTCGGGGCTGCGCGTCGCTGACGGGCTCACCCACTCGCGATTGAGGTTGGCGCCGGCGGCGTTGCAGCGCAGGTGGCCGCGAACGCTGCCGTCCGGGTTCATGTTGGGGACCACGTGCACAGTGGCGCGCTCGCGCACCGTTTGCGCCGCCGGCGAGTCGCCGAGCAGCGTCTCGAGCAGGCCTTCGGCGAGCCACTCCGCCATCGACTCGCCGGGGTGTTGGCGCGCGATGACCCACGCCTGCAAGGGGCCACGACCCACCACCACGCGGTCGATGTCACGGCCGTCGACGCTGGCACCCAGCCGATCCACCCGCGCCAGCGGCGACACCGCGCAGCGGCCGATCAGCTGCTGGTGGCGCTCCCACGAATACGGCTCGAAGTAGGCCAGCCAGACGGTGTCGGTCGCCGGCGTGAGGCGGATGGTCAGCCGCGCCCCGTCGTAATGCGTGTGGGCCGCCCGCTGCCACGTCACGTGGTCGGCACTAATGCAGGCGCGGTAGTCGGGCCAACCACCGGGGTAGCTGCACTGGGCAGCGTTCTCGATGTGCAGCGTCAGTGGCACCCCGCGAACGCCGTGCAGGCGGAAGTGGAACCACTGCCGGTGCTCACCGCCGCTGTCGTTGCGCACCCGCAGCCGGATGTCATCGGCGCGCGAGGCTTCGATCACCTCGATGTTACCGCTGTCGAAGGTGGCGCTGATGGCGATGCTCACGGTTGCTGCGCCACGGTGGGGCGTACTGCGGTCTCGAGCGCCTCAGCCAGTTGCACCACTGACATGGCGTAGAAGCTCGAGCGGTTGTAGCGCGTGATCACGTAGAAGTTCTGCAGCCCCACCCAGTATTCGGCGGCGTCGCCGTTGCCGTAACGCAACAGGACACCGGACTCGGAGTCGGCCGCCTTGCCGAGGGTGCGCACACCCTGCTGGCGCAGTTCGCCCAGCGGCGTGTCGGGTTTGATGCCACCGCCGACCTCGGGGGTGCCCTCGACGCTTGCCTTGAGCGCCGTCGGCTGGTCAGGCTGCCAGCCATGCCGCACCAGGAAATTGGCTACGCTCGCCACCACGTCGGCCGGGTTGCGCCAGAGGTCGATGTGCGAATCGCCATCGCCATCGACTGCATATTGGCGCCAACTGCTCGGCATGAACTGCGGCATGCCTAACGCGCCGGCGTAACTGCTGCGGATGTCGGCCACCGGAATGTTTTGCTGGTGCGCGAGCACCAGAAGCGATTCGAGCTCCTTGCGAAAGAAGTCGGCGCGCGGCGGGTACTCGAAAGCCAGCGTGGCGAGCGTATCGAAGGCCTTGTGCCGCCCGCTATTGCTGCCATAGGTCGTCTCGACGCCCACCAGCGCGACGATCACTGCGGCGGGGATGCCGGTCTTGAGCGTCACCGCCTCGAGGCTGGCGCGGTTGTCGTCCCAGAACTCGAGCCCGAGCCGGATACGCTTGGCGTTGACGAAATTGCCGCGGTAGCGCGCCCAATCGGGCGGGCGCGAGGCCGGCGCAGGCGCGATCAGGCGCAGCACGTCGGGCCGGATGGTGGCCTCGCCAAAGCGCTCGCACAGGCCATCTGCGTCAAGGGCATGGCGTGCCACCACCTCAGCGGTGAAGGCCGCGACGTCGGGCCGCTCGCAGCTCAGGCTAGCCGCTTGCAGGCCTGAGCTGCCCTGCATCAGCAGCGGCAGGGCGACCACCGCCACCCACTGCCGGCGGCTCACAGTCGGTTTCCGGGCGCGGCGGCGGGCATCAGCCCTTGACGCGGTTGCGGTACTCCCCGGTGCGCGTGTCGATCTCGATCTTGTCGCCGATCTCGACGAAGGCGGGGACTTGAACGGTGAAGCCGGTGGGCTTGATGCGGGCCGGCTTGAGCACCTTACCCGAGGTATCGCCCTTGACGGCCGGCTCGGTGTACTCAACCTCGCGCACCACGCTGGTGGGCAGCTCTACCGAGATGGCGCGGCCTTCATAGAAGGTCACTTCACAGGGCAGGCCGTCGTCAAGGTAGTTGAGCGCGTCGCCCATATTGTCTGCCTCGACTTCGAACTGGTTGTACTCAGCGTCCATGAACACATACATCGGGTCGGCAAAGTAAGAATAGGTCGCCTCTTTGCGCTCGAGCATGATCAGGTCGAACTTGTCGTCTGCCTTGAACACGGTCTCGGTGCCGGAGCCGGACAGCAGGCTCTTGAGCTTGACCTTCATCACGGCCGAGCTGCGGCCCGACTTGTTGTATTCAGCCTTCTGCACGACCATCGGCTGGCCGTCGAGCATGATGACGTTGCCGCTGCGCAGCTCCTGTGCGGTTTTCATGGGTGTAGATTCCGGAAAAGTCAGTTCAACCCTCTATTCTAGCGGCGAAGCATGACGCTCGGCGAACTCGGCGAGGGTCCGCTCGAGTCGCGGCAGGGTCAGCAAGCGTTCACGCCAAGTCTGCGCCCACGCCTCTGTGTCGCCCAGGCTGGCAAGGGCATCCGCCCAGAGCGCTGCCGGTTCGGCTGCTGGACCTGCCACGCCGCCATTGAACCACGTCTGCAGAGCCGCCCACGCCAGCGGCATGTCGCAGCGCGCCAGCCAGGCGTCGAGTTTGTCCAGATGTGCTGCGCCGGCTTGCCGGTAGGCCGCCCACAGCAGGGGCCGCGCGGCCCATTGCGCTCGCACGAAGCTGTCTTCGCCGCGCACCAGATTGAAGTCGCAGGCGGCGAGTAGCGCGTCGTAGATGTCCTGATCGAGGAAAGGGATGCGGAGCAGGGTGAGCCGGCCCGCCTGCCAGATTGCGCCAGGCTGGTCGTCCAAGCGGCGCGCGCCGAGTGTGCCTGGCATGCCGGCGGGCACCAGCAGGCGGACCTCGCGCGGACCGCGTTGGATGGCGTCGAGCAGGTCCGGAAGAGGCGATTCCCGGTAGCAGAAGACCGAGCCGGTCAAGGGACGCCGTGCCACATCACGCGGCGCATCGTCAGGGCGTCTCGTCTCGGGGGGCTCCGCGGGCGCTGTGGCATCTGCCCACCTCGCCAGCGTTGCGGGCAGCGCAGGTGGCGGTGTGGTCGGCCCGCAAAGGCCGGCGGTGCGGTCGGTAAAGCCGGGGAACAGGAACCAGCGGGTCCGCCCGCCTGGCTGCGGCGAGGGCAGGCCGTGGCAGCCCTCGACCCAGGCCTCGGCGCTGAGGTGCTCAAGGTTGAGCCACACCGGCGAGCGTTGGTCGGCGAGCCCGGTCGGTGGCGGGGTCTGCAGCGCCGGAGGCAGCTCACAGCCGAAGGTCTCGACCACCACATCGGCAGGCGCTCCCGCCACGCCAGGCAACGCATCCCAGCCGAGTACCCGTACGCCGCTGCGGTCACGCCACCCGTACCCGGCATCACCGGGCGGCGGCGGCCGGATGAGGTCGAGAACCACGGCTGGCCGGTCGACCAGCAGGCGCACCTCGCGCCCCGGCGTCGCGGCCAGCGCGCGCGCCAGACGCAGGCACACACCGGCGTCGCCATAGTGGTCCACCACCTGACAGATCACATCCCAGCGTTGAAGCTCTTGCATGTGTGGCATCTGCGCGGAGTTTTGGCCACGGGACGTCGTCGGTTTTGACATTGCGTAAGTGCAGGCGCCTCGGCCGACTTAGAATGGCGATTCGTCACCGACCGGATGATTCTGGCATGAAACGTTCCCCCTTCAACCGGCGTCCGCGCGTTGCGCGCGAGGCTGATCAGCTGGTGTGGCTCGCCGAGGGGCTGGCACGATCGTCGAGCCGGGTCGAGGACGCTTTCTGGGAGCCGCGCCTGCTCAACGAGGTGGCGACCTTGATCGACGCCGAGGACGAGGGTGCCCTCACGGCGGCGATGGATCGTTTGTCGCAGTCCGGGGAGCGTGGTTTCGAAGAGCTTGCCGATGTGGTCGAAGCGCGCTGTGAGTCGGCGCTGGTCGGCGACGCAGAGGCCCAGGTGTCCATGCTTCTGCTGGCCATCCCGGTGCTGGCTTGGTCGCGGCTGCGGATCCCCGCAGGCAACCTGCCGGATGCGCTGCTCAATCAGCTGCGCAGCGATCTGCAGAATCATGTGCTCGACAAAGGCGCGCGGGTGGTGTTGGGCGATTTCCTGTTCAGCCCGGACCAGCTGCCGCAAGGCTACACCGCCACCGCTACGCTGGCGCGCCGCTTCTTCGCCGCGCTCGAGGCACGTCGGCCGCTGCGCCTTGACCCCGCGGACTTCGTCGAAACGGGCCAGTTCCTTTCCGACGTGCGCTACGTGCTGGCGGCGGTCGCGATCGAGCCGACCGCTGCCATTTTTCGCTGGCAATCCGAGGATGTGCAGCGAGATGCACAGACTCTGGCATGGGCCTCTGCGGCGCAAAGTTCGCTGGCCAGCGCCTTCCCGGCTTGCGCGTTCGAGGTGCTGGCACCGCAGGCCTTCTTTGCTGCCTGCCGCGAATCCGACCGACAGCTGCGGCCTTACTCGCTAAGCGCCGGCATCGAGTTCCTGCGCGCCACGCTGGGCATCGAGCCAGCCGAGTTGCGCGCCTTCATCGGCGGCTTCCATGGGCATCGTCTGGAGGAATACCGGATCGGCCTCTGCCTGCCCGAAGGAGAGCAGGTGGTGCATGGCCTGGTCTGGCCCTTGCTCGATGCCGAAGACGAGAACAGCGAGTTGGTGGCTGAGATCGAGGCACGCTTGCGTGACGCCGGTGTGGTGCATTTGCATGTGTTCGAGCAGCGCTTCCCGCTGGAATTCTGCGACGACTGTGGCGCGCCGCTATATCCTAACGAAGACGGTGAGCCGGTGCATCCAGAGATGCCGGAGCAGCCAGCCAGCCCATCGGCGCACCTCCACTAAAAAACCACCGCGGTGATCATCTGCGCGGCCTTTCCATACAAGGCTTCGGTACGCGCGCCCTCGCCTACCCATCGGTACGTCCCGGTCGCTGCGTGCCTCTTGTTTTGCATCTGACCATCCTCGCGACGTTCTTCAGGTCAGGGCTTAGGCGCCTAAAGATAGTTTTGTGTTATCAAGATAAGAATAACAATCAGTTGGACTGATC
>RFSW01000052.1 GCA_009923755.1 Betaproteobacteria bacterium
GCCTCAGCCATGGCGATGCGCGCCTCGGTACCGATGACTTGCGGGCCGGTGACGTACTCGCCGTACTCGGCGTTGTTCGAGATCGAGTAGTTCATGTTGGCGATGCCACCTTCGTACATCAGGTCGACGATCAGCTTCATCTCGTGCAGGCACTCGAAGTAGGCCATCTCGGGCGCATAACCGGCATCCACGAGGGTCTCGAAGCCGGCCTTGATCAGTTCAACGCAGCCGCCGCAGAGCACCGCCTGCTCACCGAACAAGTCGGTCTCGGTCTCTTCGCGGAAGGTGGTCTCGATCACGCCGCCCTTGGTACCACCGTTGGCTGCGGCATACGACAGCGCGACATCGCGCGCCTTGCCCGAGGCGTCCTGATAGACCGCGATCAAGGAGGGCACACCGCCGCCCTTGAGGTACTCGGAGCGCACCGTATGGCCCGGACCCTTGGGCGCGACCATGATGACGTCGATCTCCTTGCTGGGGACGATCTGGTTGTAGTGGATGTTGAAGCCGTGGGCGAAGGCCAGCGCCGCGCCTTTCTTGAGGTTCGGTGCGACTTCTGCGTGATAGATGCCGGCCATGGTCTCGTCCGGCAGCAGCACCATGACCACATCAGCGCCCGTCACCGCATCGGCGATGTCCTTGACCGTGTGCCCGGCGCCCTCGGCCTTGGCCCACGACGAACCCTCGCGACGCAGACCGACGGTCACTTCAACGCCCGAGTCCTTGAGGTTGGCGGCGTGTGCGTGACCCTGGCTACCGTAGCCGACGATCGTCACGCGCTTGTCCTTGATCAACGAGAGGTCAGCGTCCTTGTCGTAATAGACCTTCATTTTCTTTCCTTATTCTTAATGGCTTGCGCCGTTTAATTGAAGTGAATCGCGAGCTCTCCGCGCGGCCTCAGCCAACGGTCAAGATGCGATGGCCGCGACCGATGCCCGATGCACCAGTCCGCACCGTCTCAAGGATCGCAGCCTTGTCGATGGCGACCAGGAAGGCGTCATGCTTGGTCACCGGGCCGGTCAGTTCAATGGTGTAGGTGTCATCGGTGACATCGATCACCCGCCCGCGAAAGATGTCAGCCATACGCTTCATCTCCTCGCGCTGGTCGGCGCCTTTGGCCCGCACCTTGACCAGCATGAGTTCGCGCTCGATATGGGCACCCTCGGTAAGGTCGACGAGCGAGACGACATCCACCAGTTTGTTGAGCTGCTTGGTGATTTGCTCGATGACATCGTCCGAACCGCTGGTGACGATGGTCATGCGTGAGAGGGTCGGGTCCTCGGTCGGCGCCACCGTGAGCGATTCGATGTTGTAGTTGCGCGCGGAGAACAGCCCTGCCACGCGCGACAGCGCGCCGGACTCGTTTTCCATGAGCAGAGAGATGATGTGACGCATGCGCGGTCCAGCCTTAGACGAGGATCATTTCGGAGAGGCCCTTGCCGCCCGGCACCATGGGATAAACGTTTTCGGTCTGATCGGTGCGGAAGTCCATGAACACCAGCCGGTCCTTCAACTTGAAGGCTTCGCGCATGGCGCCGTCGATGTCTTCGGGCTTCTCGATGAGCATGCCGACATGGCCAAAGCTCTCGGCGAGCTTCACGAAGTCCGGCAGCGCATCCATGTACGACTCCGAGTAGCGGTTGCCGTAGAAGAACTCCTGCCACTGGCGGACCATGCCCATGTAGCGGTTATTGAGGCTGACGATCTTCAGCGGCAGGTGGTACTGCCGGCAGGTCGAAAGCTCCTGGATGCACATCTGGATGCTCGCCTCGCCGGTGACGCAAGCGACGCTGGCGTCCGGGTGGGCGAACTGCACGCCCATGGCATAGGGCAAGCCGACGCCCATGGTGCCGAGGCCACCCGAGTTGATCCAGCGTAGCGGCTTGTCGAACTTGTAGAACTGCGCGGCCCACATCTGGTGCTGGCCGACGTCCGAGGTGATGTAGGCGTCACCGTTGGTGACTTCGTAGAGCTTCTCCACCACGGCTTGCGGCTTGATGATCGGGCTGCTGCGGTCGAACTTGAGACAGTCGCGCCCGCGCCACTGCTCAATCTGCGCCCACCAGTTGGCGAGCGCCTCGGCATCCGGCTTGGCCTTGGCGGCCTTGAGCTTGCCATTGATGGCATCGAGCACCAGCGCCACGTTGCCGACGATGGCGACATCGACCTTGACCCGCTTGGAGATGCTCGAGGGATCGATGTCGATGTGGATGATCTTGCGATTGGGGTCGAAGAAGTGCTTGGGATTGCCGATCACGCGGTCGTCAAAGCGGGCACCGACGGCGATCAGCACATCGCACAGCTGCATCGCCATGTTGGCCTCATACGTGCCGTGCATGCCGAGCATGCCGACGAACTGCTTGTCGGTGGCCGGGTAGGCGCCCAAGCCCATCAAGGTGTTCGTGCAGGGGTAGCCGGTGCCGCGCACCAACTCAGCGAGCTTCTCGGCCGCGCCGGAGAGGATGACGCCGCCGCCGGCGTAGACCATGGGACGCTTGGCCGAGAGAATGAGCTCGACAGCGCGGTCGATATCGCCGGGATCGGCAGCTCCGACCGGCTTGTACGAGCGCATCTCGATGGTCTTGGGGTATTCGAAGTCGCAGACCGCCTGCGTGACGTCCTTGGGGATGTCGACCAACACCACGCCGGGGCGGCCAGTGGTGGCGATGTAGAAGGCCTTCTTCATCGTCTCGGCGAGGTCCTTGACGTCGCTGACGAGGAAATTATGCTTGACGATCGGGCGCGTGATACCGACCGTGTCGCACTCTTGGAAGGCGTCCTGGCCGATGGCGTGGGTCGGCACCTGTCCGGTGATAACAACCATCGGGATCGAATCCATGTGCGCGGTGGCGATGCCAGTCACCGCGTTGGTCACACCCGGACCCGAGGTGACCAGGCAGACGCCCGGCTTGAGCGTGCAGCGTGCGTAAGCGTCCGCGGCGTGGACCGCCGCCTGCTCGTGCCGGACGAGGATGTGGCGGAAGGCATCCTGCTTGAAGATCTCGTCGTAGATGTTGAGCACAGCACCGCCGGGATATCCGAACACGTACTCAACACCCTCTTCGCGAAGGCAATGCACAACGATCTCTGCGCCAGTCAACTGCATCGGGTCACTCACACGGTTTATTAGGTGCTGCATCGCAGCGAACCTGAAACACTAACAAGTCGAAACAGACCGGTCAAGGCGACATGGCGCCTCATCACGAGGCTGCTACCATGGCGCCACTCGAGTCCAGCCGGCGCATCACCCGCGTGAGCCAGACCTCCGCCCTTGACAGCTTCCTCGCCGGCGTCCAGCGCCGTGCCTGGCTGCATGCCCGACTCGCGGTCCGCGATGACGACGCGGCGTTCGACATCGTGCAGGACGCCATGATCCGCCTGGTCGAGCACTACGCTGACCGGCCGGCCGGCGAATGGCCGTTGCTGTTCCAACGGATCCTTCAAAACGCCATCCTCGACCACTTCCGCCGGCGCAAGGTGCGAGACCACTGGGTGGTGCGGGTCGCCTCGCTGTTGTCGGGCGGTCGCGACGCAGAGGATGCCGAGGAGGATGCGGCCGAGCGCTTGCTCGAGCGCATCGCCAGCGCCGACAGCCACGTGGCATCGGCCGAAGACGAAGTGGCGCAGCGCGAGACACTGGCGCAGATCGCCGATGCGCTGGAAAAGTTACCGGCGCGTCAACGCGAAGCCTTCCTGCTACGTTATTGGGAGGGTTACGACCTTGCGGAGACGGCAAAGGCCATGGCCTGCAGCGAGGGCAGCGTTAAGACGCATTGTTCTCGCGCGTGCCGGGCTTTGGCGCAAGACCTTACGGCGCGCGGGGTATCGCGGCCCTGGATGCTCGGCCTCGACGCCAGCACTGGCGAACCAGCCGAACAAGCGCAAGCCGATCAAGCTCGAGCGGATCAAGTGGAGGAGCGGGATGAATGATGCGAACCGAGCCCATGCCGGGCTGTACCCGGCACCGGCGATCGTTGTCGGCGGCCTGACGCCCGGCGACGGGCCGCTGCGCGGACTGGCCGCCGATCTTGACGCCATCGCCGACCTCGCCATCGACCGGGATCGCCTGACGCGTCTGCACGCCGCACGGCGTGTTGCATTGGCCCGCCTCGGCCGCAGTTCGCTGACGCTCGGTGACCGCTGGATCGACTGGGCGCCGGTGGGCCTGGCGCTCGCACTGGCGCTGGTAACGTCGTGGACCTTGCTGAGTGACAACGCGCAGAGCCTGGACGCAGATCTGTTGGCCGACGCCCTGCCGTTCGATGCCTATCTCGATGCGGGCTTCCAGCGCGCGGTCGGCGGCGATGCCGTCGAGCTTCTGGAGAACTGAGCCGTGCGCCATCCGCTTGCCTGCGGCGTGCTGTGCTTGTCGCTGGCCGCGCTCGCAGCTGCACCGGCGCTGGCCCGCAACGCGGCGTGGAACGGGCTGAGCCCCGGCGACCAAGCGATCCTGCGTCCGGTCGAGAAACAATGGAACGATCTCCCGGACGAAGCCCGCGCCCGCCTGCTCAAGCTGGCACGCCGCTATCCCGACCTCAGCCCGGAGCAGCAAGCACGCGTTCGCCAGCGTCTGGCCGATTGGGCGCAACTCACGCCGGAACAGCGCGAGCAGGCGCGTCGAAATTTCGAGAACCTGCGTCGCTTGTCGCCAGAGGAGCGCTCGCGCTTGCGTCAGCGCTGGCTCGAATCGGGCCCCGGGGCGGACGAGGCATTGTCGCCATGAGCCCGACAGACGTCGCATCAGCGCCACGCCGTCGATTGTTCGCCCTAGGGGGTTGCTGGTGAAGCCAGCCACCCTGTCGGCACTTTCCCTGCAACCGGCCAGCTGGGCGCGCCGCATGGTGTGTCTGATCTACGAAGCACTGATCGTGCTCGCCTTGGTGCTGGTCGGCGGCCTGCTCGCCGTGGGCTTGCCAGCCGGCGAGGCCGGCGTGGATGGGAGCTCGCGTCTGGCACTGCAGCTGTGGATCGCTGCCCTGCTCACTGCCTATTTTGCCGGGTGCTGGTTCCGCTTCGGCCAGACGCTGGCCATGAAGACCTGGCGGCTGCTGGTCACAACCGCCGATCGCGCGCCGCTGCCGCCCGGACGCGCGCTGCTGCGCCTCGTCTTGGCAAGCTGCACCCTACCGCTCAGCGTGCTGTGGCCGCTGGTCGACCGTGAGCGCCTGTTCCTGCATGACCGTTTGGCCGGCACACGGGTCTGGCGCATCCTCAGCTGAGGCGAGACCAGCGGCTCGGCTAGCTCTGCCTGCTAGACCCGCTCGACGCGTCGCAGCAGCAGCACGGCGAGACCGACGAACACGAGGGTTGCCGCGCCCGCACCAAGCAAGGGCGGCCAAGCATTGAGCTGGCCGAGGTTATTGCCCACGCGACTCAGAAAGTGGAAACCGATGCCGAGCAGGATGCCGGCAAACACCCGAAACAGCACGCCGCCCGCACGACCTTGCAGTCGCGCGAAGGACAGCGCGAGCAGCAACATGGCTGCCACCGACAGCGGATAAAGCAATTTGGCCCATAGCGCCGTCTCGTGGCGTCCGGTCTCCTGCCGGTTGTTGCGCAGATGTGCCAGGTAGGGCCATAGCTCGAGGGCTGACATGCGATCAGGCGCGACCGCCATGACGCGCAGGATGTCGGGGCCAAGCCGAGTGTCCCAACGTCGGGACGCCTCCTGCACGACCGTGACGCCGCCCTCGCCAAACTCGGTCGTCTCGACCGTTTGCAACAACCAATGCCCCTCGCCGTCAAAGGTGGCGGCGCGGGCGCGGCGCAGCGTACGCAATCCACCATCGCTCGCGAACTCGTAGACCGTCACCATGGCCATCACGCCATCCGGCGTTACACCGCCCAAGTTGACGAAGCTGCTGCCGTCCTTGAGCCAATAGCCGGAACGCATCTGCTGCGCCACCATACTGCTGCCGCTGAGCCGCAGACTGCGCAACGCGCGGTCGGCCTGCGGCGCCAACCACTCACCGGCCAACACGCCGACCAGCGCGATCACCAGCGCTGGCACCGCAAGCAAGCGAACCATGCCGCCGACCGACACCCCTGAAGTGCGGATGACGGTGTACTCGGAGCTGGATGCCAGCTGGGCCATCACCACAAGGCCGCCGATCAGCGTGGCGACCGGCAGCAGCTCATAAAAGTGGCCGGGAACCAGCAGGCCGGTCATTGCCATTGCTTGCAGCGCCGAGGGGGCCTTGCTGCCGTCGAGCTGATCGATCAGGTCGAACAGTCCGAACAGCGTAAGCAGCGCCACGCTGACCAGCGCCACGGCGCCGTACAGACGGCGCCCGATGTCGCGTGACAGCAGGCTCATCCGCTACTCCGTCGACGTGACAGCGCGCCGGTCTGCCACGCCACAAGGCCAAGAATGACGACACCAAGCGCCAGATGCACAAGCAAAAAGCCCGGCCAGGGCGACAGCCGGCCCTGCGCCACCCAGGCGTTGGTGATGCTGAGGGCGTTGCTGTAGATGGCGTAAATGAGCACCGCCAGCAACAAATTGATCGAGCGGTTGGCGCGCGGGTTGACAAAGCCAAGGGGGACCGCCAGCAGCACCAGCATCAGTGCGGCGATGGGCAGGTGCAGACGCCACTGCAACTCCGCCACGTCGATGCTGCGCTCAGAGGCGAGCAACTCGGCACTGCTACGCGACTTGGCATTGCCTTCCCACGGCTGCTTCTCATAGGGCAGGATCAGTACCTCGGCGCGCTCGAAGCGCGTGACCCGCCAGGCCGCCGCTTCGCTCCCGCTCTCATAGCGCCGGCCGTCCCGCATCACCAGGAAGCGGTCGCCGTTGGCGGCCCGCTCGACGCTCCCGGCGCGTGCCACGATGACGCTCTCACCGGCAGGGTCAACTGCACGGATGAACAGCTCGGCGAGACTCTGGTTGAAATCCGAGAAGCGCTCGACAAAGTAGACCTTGCTGCCACTGCGTGTCTCTTTGAACACGCCGGGCGCCACCAGCGCGATCTCGTCCCGCGATTGCAACTCGGCTTGCAACTGCTGGCTGCGGGTCACTGCCCACGGACGCACGAACAGAGTGATCAGCGCCACCAGCAGCACGAAAGGCAAGGCAAAGCGCAGCAAGGGCACAACAAAAGCTCGCAGGGGCACTCCGCAGGCGAACCAGGCGACCATCTCGCTGTCCCTGTGGGCGCGCGTCAGGGTGACGAGTGCCGCGACAAACACGGTCAGAGCGATGACCAAGGGGAACAGGTTGAGGGTCTGGAACGACATCGCAGCGAACACCGTGTCAGTGGCGATGCTGCCGCTGGCAGCGCGATTCAGCAGCCGCACCAGCTGTGCAGTGACGATGATGCCAAACAGAACGGCGAACACGCCGAGCGCGACGGCGCTGCACTCGCCGCTGATGCGCCGGCTGAACAGGCTGCCCAGAACCGGCGCTGGCCGCCTCGTAGGGGGTGCGGCCTCAGCGCCGCGGGTCGACGGCGCCGTCATGCGCGGAACGTCGAACGAGGGGCTGCTGCGAGGTCCTGCATATAATCCCGGGCAAGCCCCACAGAGAACAAGGAAAACTAATGGAATTTAGCACGAGAGACGGACGCGCTGACGCGCTCAAGGGGCAGTGTCTGTTGGTCACCGCGGAATCGGGTGGCAGGCTGGGCGCAGCGGCTCGCGCCATCGACGCAAACCACAATGGCGTGATCTCTGCGGCCCTCAAGCGAGGCGACCTGACCGGCAAATCGGCACAGGTGCTGAGCCTCGCCGACGGCGCCACCCGTATCGTCGTGGTCGGCCTCGGCAAGCTGGCCGAAGCCAGCGAGGCGAGCTGGCTCAAGGCGATGCGCGCCGGCATCGATGCGGTGGTGACCAGTGCCGCCCAAGAACTCGTGGTGTGCCTTGATGGCAAGCCAGTGCGCCGACGCGATGCCTGCTGGTATGCCAGCCAGCTCGCGCAGATCGCGATCCAAACCACTCAGCGCGTCGATCAGCTCAAAAGCAAGCGGGAGGAGGTCGCCAAACTGGTCAAGCTGGCGATCTGGGTCGAAGGCGAGGCGGAACAGGCCGCTGCAGTGCGCGGCCTGCGACAAGGCAAAGCCATCGGTGAAGGTGCCAGCCTGGCTCGCGAACTGGGTAATCTGCCAGGCAATGTCTGTACGCCCTCCTACCTCGCCGAGCGTGCCCAAGCGCTAGGTAAAGAAGCCGGGCTCAAGGTCCAGGTGCTCGACGAAAAAGCCATCGCCAAGCTGGGCATGGAGTCGTTCTTGTCGGTGGCGCGAGGCAGCGCCGAACCCCCGCGCTTCATCGTCCTGCGCTACCAAGGTTCGGCCAAGGAGGATCCGCCGGTTGCGCTGGTCGGCAAGGGCGTGACCTTCGATTCAGGCGGCATCTCGATCAAACCCTCGGTTGATATGGACGAGATGAAGTACGACATGTGCGGGGCTGCAGCCGTGCTCGGCACCTTGCAGGCTGTGGCACGACTCAAACTGCCGATAAATGTGGTCGGCGTGATCCCCGCCACCGAGAACATGCCAAGCGGCAAGGCCACCAAACCGGGCGACATCGTCACCAGCATGTCCGGTCAGACCATCGAGATTCTCAACACCGATGCCGAAGGCCGACTGATCCTCTGTGATGCACTGACGTACACCAAAGAGAAGATCAAACCGCTGCTGGCGATCGACATCGCCACCCTCACGGGCGCCTGCGTCATCGCGCTCGGCCATGTGGCAAGCGGCCTGTACAGCAACGACGATCGGCTGGCAAAGGAACTGCTCGATGCCGGACACACGGCATGGGACCGCGCCTGGCATATGCCCTTGTGGGACGATTACCAACAGCAACTCTCGAGCAGTTTCGCTGACGTGGCGAACATCGGCGGTCGGCCGGGCGGCAGTGTCACCGCAGCATGCTTCCTGTCGCGTTTCACCCGCGACATGAAGTGGGCGCATCTCGACATTGCTGGCACGGCATGGGTCTCCGGCAAAGCCAAAGGCGCCACTGGGCGACCGGTCGGCCTGCTCACCGAATTTCTGATCAGCCGGTCGGGTGGCGACCGCAGCGCTGCGGCGTGACCCGCATCGATTTCTACGCCGGCAGCCAAGATGCCGGCCGCACCGTGTTTGCGCTCGCCAGCAAAGCTGTACGTGCTGGCCACCGCGTGTGGATACTGGCGCGTGACGCCGCCCATGTCAGCGAGCTCGACGCCCGGCTCTGGGCTGAGCCGCCGGGCGGCTTTTTGCCGCATTGCGGTGTCGACCATCCACTCGCAGCCCGTACCCCAGTGGTGATCGGGCACGACCCGGAGGCACTGCCGCACGAAGATGTGCTGATCAACCTGCGCGATGACACGCCGGCGTGTTTCAGTCGGTTCTCGCGCGTCCTCGAAGTGGTCGCGGACGAAGCGGCAGCGGTCGGTGCGGCACGCGGACGCTTCCGCTTCTACCGCGACCGCGGCTATCCACTGCAACACCATGACCTCAAAGGGCGCGCCTGACCGGCCGGTCGCAGTGCACCTATCGACCTTCAGGGCAGACCCGAAAGACCGACGATGACCCTCGCCAAGAGCTTTGAACCCGCCGAGATCGAACAGCGCTGGTACCCGCGTTGGGAAAAGAGCGGGTATTTCGCTGCCGGGACGGATGCCGGCAAGCCGGAGAATTTCTGCATCCTGCTGCCGCCGCCCAACGTGACCGGCACGCTGCACATGGGCCACGGCTTTAACCAGACGCTGATGGACGCCCTCACCCGCTGGCAGCGCATGCGCGGTGCCAACGTGCTGTGGCAGCCGGGCACCGACCACGCCGGCATCGCCACGCAGATGGTGGTGGAGCGCCAACTCGAGGCCAAGGGCCTCAGCCGCCACGATGTGGGTCGCGAGAACTTCCTCGAGCGCGTGTGGGAATGGAAAGCGTATTCCGGCGGCACCATCACCCGGCAGATGCGACGCCTCGGCGCGTCCTGCGACTGGGACCGCGAGCGCTTCACCATGGACACCGGGCTCTCGACCATCGTCACGCAGTCGTTTGTCCGCTTGTATCGGGAAGGCTTGATCTACCGGGGCAAGCGGCTGGTGAACTGGGACCCCAAGCTGGGCACCGCAGTCTCCGACCTCGAGGTGGTCAGCGAGGAGGAAAGCGGCCATCTCTGGCACATCCGCTATCCGCTGGCCGACGGTCCGGTGGCTGGACTCGATGCGCTGACGGTGGCCACCACCCGCCCCGAGACCCTGCTCGGCGACGTCGCGGTGATGGTGCACCCCGAGGACGAGCGCTACGCCGCGCTGATCGGCCGCGAGGTCGAGCTGCCGCTCACCGGCCGTCGCATCCCGGTGATCGCCGATGACTACGTGGATCGCGAGTTCGGCACCGGCGTGGTCAAGGTCACGCCCGCGCACGACTTCAATGACTATGCGGTGGGCCAGCGTCATGGTCTGCAGCGCATCGTCGTGCTCGACCTGGCCGGCAACGTGCCGGCGACGGCGCAGGTGTTCGACGCCGAGGGCGTCGCGCAGGCGGGCATCGCCCTGCCCGCGCATCTGGCCGGCATGGAGCGCTTCGCCGCGCGCAAGCAGGTGGTCGCCGACCTTGAGGCAGCCGGATTGCTGGAGAGCGTCAAGCCGCACACGCTGATGGTGCCGCGCGGCGACCGCTCGGGCGTGGTGGTGGAGCCGATGCTCACCGACCAGTGGTTCGTTGCCATGAGCAAGCCTGGTCAGGATGGAAAAAGCATCGTGCAAAAGGCGATCGACGTGGTCGCCGAGGGTCAGGTGCGTTTTGTCCCCGAGAACTGGGTCAACACCTACAACCAGTGGCTCAACAACATTCAGGACTGGTGCATCTCCCGCCAGCTGTGGTGGGGCCACCAGATCCCGGCCTGGTACGCGCCGGACGGCCGCGCCTGGGTGGCGCACAACGCCGCCGAGGCGCGCGAGATGGCGGAGAAGGACGGCTACACCGGCGAGCTGCGCCGCGACGAGGACGTGCTCGACACCTGGTACTCGTCCGCGCTGTGGCCGTTCTCCACGCTCGACTGGACGGGAGACGCAGCCAAGGATTCGGCCAATCCAATGCTAAGCCGCTACCTGCCCTCGAGCGTGCTGGTGACCGGCTTCGACATCATCTTCTTCTGGGTGGCGCGGATGGTGATGATGACCACCCACCTGACCGGCAAGATCCCCTTCCGCGACGTGTATGTGCACGGCCTGATCCGCGACGCCGAAGGCCAGAAGATGAGCAAGTCCAAGGGCAACGTACTCGACCCGATCGACCTCATTGACGGCATCGGGCTGGATGCGCTGATCGAGAAGCGCACCACCGGCCTGATGAACCCCAAGCAGGCGGAGAGCATCGCCAAGAAGACGCGCAAGGAGTTCCCGGAGGGCATCCCGGCGTTTGGCGTGGATGCGTTGCGTTTCACCTTTGCCAGCCTTGCCAGCCCTGGCCGTGACATCAAGTTCGACATGCAGCGCTGCGAGGGCTACCGCAACTTCTGCAACAAGCTGTGGAACGCGACCCGCTTCGTGCTGATGAACTGCCAAAAAGAGGATGGCAGCCCCCAGGACTGCGGGCTGGAGGCCTGCGGCAGCAAGCCCGCCGGCGAGGCCTCCGACGATGGCGGCTGCGGCCCGGGGGGCTATCTGCACTTCTCGCAGCCCGACCGATGGATCGTCAGCCTGCTGCAGAAGACCGAGGCGGAGGTGGACCGTCACCTGCGCGAGTACCGCTTTGATCTTGCTGCACAGACCATCTACCGCTTCGTCTGGGACGAGTATTGCGATTGGTACCTTGAACTGGCCAAGGTGCAGATTCAAACGGGCGCCCCGGAGCAGCAACGCGCCACCCGCCGCACCCTGTTGCGCGTGCTGGAGACCACACTGCGGATGGCGCATCCGCTGATCCCCTTCATCACCGAAGAGCTCTGGCAGACAGTGGCGCCGCTGTCCGGCCGCGCGGTGGCCGAGGGTGAATCGATCGCCACCGCAGCCTACCCGGTCGCTCAGCCGCAGAAATTCGACGAGTCAGCGGAAACCTGGGTCGCCGGCCTCAAGGCGATGGTCGACGCGGTACGCAGCTTGCGCGGCGAGATGGGCCTCTCCCCTGCCGAAAAAGCCCCGCTCCTGGTGGCCGGCTGCCGCGATACGGTTGCGGCCTACGCCCCCTATGTGGCGGCGCTGGCGCGCCTCAGCAGCGTCGAGGCCACCGGCGAGGCCCTCCCCGCCTCGCCGGCGCCAGTGCAGGTGGTCGGCGACTTTCGCCTCATGCTGCGCGTCGAGATTGATGTCGAGGCGGAGAAGGCGCGCCTCGGCAAGGAGATCGTGCGGCTCGAGGGCGAGGTCACGCGCGCGCAGGCCAAGCTCGGCAATGCCAGCTTCGTCGACCGGGCGCCGGCCGCCGTGGTGCAGCAGGAGCGCGAACGCGTCGCTGGTTTTGCCGCCACCCTCGACAAGCTCAAGGGACAACTGGCGCAGCTCGGGTGAGCTTACACCGCAGCCCACAGGCTGGTCGCCCGCCGGGCAGCGCGGCTGCGCTTAGGCCGGAAAGCGTCCGATGAGTGCAGCGCAGCACATCCCGCGCAAGCGCTTCGGGCAACATTTCCTGGTCAGCCCGGGCGTGATCGGGCGCATCGTCGACGCCTTGGCCCCCCGGGCGGACGACCGCATGGTCGAAATCGGCCCCGGCTTGGGCGCACTCACCGTGCCGCTGCTCGATCACCTCGACCACCTGCAGGTGGTC